>DBGFLV010000299.1:0-12059 GCA_048528425.1 Oxalobacter sp.
TCATTTCAAGACGGGCATCTTGCGAAAAAAGGAATGAAACAGTTTTTTCCCCGGATCAAAGGCCCGAAAAATAACGATAACTGGCAAATCCCCCCATACACAACAGTATGGCACCGGCCACATGCAACACAACCTGAGAAGCGGCCCAGAAATACTCGCCCCGTTGCAGCATCAACACGGTTTCGGCGGAGAAAGTGGAAAAGGTCGTCAGCCCGCCCAGAAAACCGGTAATCACAAACAGTCTCCATTCCGGACTCACACCGTTGTGTTCGTAAAAAAACGCGATGGCCAGTCCGATCAGGTAGCCGCCGGCCAGATTGGCGACCAGGGTTCCCTGCGGAATGTGTTCATGAACGCGGTTGAGCAACGTGCCCAGCCCCCATCTTAACCAGGCGCCCAATGCCGCGCCCAGCCCTACGGCAAGATAGCTCATGGAAATCCTTTCTTCGTCAGTTATTGTTCAGGAAAATCTTTTCTTTTCCGGAGACCGTCCATCAGACAGCAGAAAAACCGGGACGAAGAAGTCAGGAGCACAAAAAAGAACGCGCTGACCTTCACCGTCCGGTGAAAAAATCAGGCGTCATCAGCCACAAGGGAACCGTGGCGGTTGGAAAAGGTGGAACACCATCACCCGTTGTCAAGCTTACCCCGGAACCGACCGGAACGCAAGCCTGACTTGATCGGCCCGGGAAACGGTTGAGGTATCATAGCAAGTCGCCCACCTACAATCGGTAAATGAACCGTTATGACTTCTCTCACCCTTTTTCTCGTCTTCACTAAAATCGGTATGTTCACTGTCGGGGGCGGTCAGGCCATGATTCCGTTGATCGAACGGGACATTGTCTCTCGCGGCTGGCTAAGTCAGGAAGAATTCATCGACCTGTTGGCCATCACCCAATCGCTGCCGGGTGTTTTTGCCGTCAATATCGCAATTTTTGTCGGCTATAAAATCCGCGGGACGAAGGGAAGCGTCTGGTGTGCTCTGGGTTGCATTCTTCCCGCCTTCGCTGTCATGCTGGTGATCGCTCTTTTTTTCAGACAATATCAGCAAAACGTCTGGGTCATCAAAATCTTCAACGGCATTCGTCCGGCCATCGTGGCCCTCATTCTGGTACCGTGCATCACGGCCGCGAAAGCGATGCAGCTTTCCCGTCTGGAACTCGTTTTTCCCCTCCTGGCTGCGCTTTTGATCTGGCAATGCGGTGTCTCGCCGATCTGGATTGTAACCGGTGGCATTGCCGGCGGCCTTTTCTACAGTAGGTGGTTGAAAGAAAAACTCGGCAGGAGAAACCGATGATTGTTTACTGGCAACTTTTCTACGCCTATACCAAAATCGGCCTTTTCGGTTTTGGCGGTGGTTACGCCATGCTGTCTCTGATCCAGCATGAAGTCGTCGATCGCTACCATTGGCTGACCCTGGCCGAATTCACCGACGTCATCGCCATTTCACAAATGACACCGGGACCGATCGGCATCAACAGTGCCACTTACATTGGCTACACGGTGACCGGCAACATCTGGGGAGCGATTTTAGCTACCGTGGCCGTATCGCTCCCTTCCTTTGTACTGGTATTGCTGATTTCTGTTTTCTTTGCCCGGTTCAAACAAAACCGCTATGTTTCAGCCGCCCTGACAGGCCTTCGGCCCGTCACGATCGGACTGATCGCTGCAGCCGCCCTAGTGTTAATGAACGGGGACAATTTCATCGACTATAAAAGTGTACTGATTTTCGCAGCAGCGTTTTTCCTGACGTGGAAGTACCGCTGGCATCCGATCGGGACGATTTGTCTAGCCGGTTTTGCCGGACTGATTCTGTATTGAAGTACCGGAACGCGAAACCGGCAAAAGACGCGCCGTCCTCACCACTTCGTCAGCGCATCGGTATCGGAAGACTTGGCAGTAACCCAGCGCGATCCATGCGCCGTTTCTTCCTTTTTCCAGAACGGCACTTGCGTTTTCAGCAGATCGATAATGAACTCACAGGCCCGAAAAGCATCACTTCGATGAGCGGTGCCGACGGCCACCAACACAATCTGATCCGTCGGTTTCAAGACGCCGATCCGGTGAATGACCGTCAGACCGACAATGTCCCATCGCCTTCGCGCCGCTTCGGCAATCTCACCGATTACCTGTTCAGTCATGCCGGGATAATGTTCCAGCTCCATCGAAAGCACGGATTCACCGTCGTGAATGTCCCGCACCGTACCGACAAACGTCACCACCGCTCCAATCTCCGGATGGCTGGCACGCAAACGTATCACCTCCTTCGAGACGTCGAAATCGCCGGTCTGAACACGAATGGTCACTTTCCCTTCTCCCGCATCACTTACCGTTTCGGCCACCAACAGACACGGCTCACCTACCGTGGGAGGAAACGATTCTCATAGAATAATCCGTAGCCTTGACGTGTTTGGTTAATTCCCCGATGGATATCCGGTCGACCCCCGTCCCGGCGACAGCCCGAACCGTATGACGGTCAATTCCTCCGGACGCTTCCAGTACGGCGCCGGTTCCGGACGCCCGGGTAATCGCGACCGCTTTCTTTAACTTGTCCAGATCAAAATTGTCCAGCAAAATCGACGTCGCCCCGGCCGACAACGCTTCCTTTAACTGATCCAGCGTTTCTACCTCGATCTGAACCGGGACACTGGTGTTCTGTACCGCTTTTTCCAAAGCCTGCCGAATTCCACCGGCGGCAGTGATGTGGTTTTCCTTGATTAAAACGGCGTCGAAGAGCGCCAACCGCTGATTTTCTCCCCCTCCGACACGCACGGCGTACTTCTGTGCCAGTCGCAGTCCCGGTACCGTTTTGCGTGTATCGTATATTCTCGCTGTCGTTCCTGCGATAAGCTGTACATATTCGCGTGTCGCAGTCGCCACGCCGGAGAGCAGCTGGAGAAAATTCAGTGCCGTGCGCTCACCCGTCAGAATCGATTGAACCGGCCCATTCAACCGGCAGACTTCGCTATCTGATTTCATCAAGTCGCCTTCCCGGTAAAGCCAGTCAATCCGGATACCATCATCCAGTTTGTTCATTACCGCGTCAAACCAGGGAATACCACACAATACGGCTTCTTCGCGTACAACGACATGAGCCGCGACCGATTCTCCTGCCGACAACAGAGACGCCGTCAAGTCTCCGCTTCCCACGTCTTCAGCTAAAGCGGCTTCTACGTTGGACGCGATCGCAGCTTCCAGCTTGCCGTTTCCAAACGGATCGAAGCGGTTCATGCCGCCCCCATCCCGGAAGTCAGGATGGATGAACTCGCGCTTTGCGGTGTCTTCGCTTTTTGCTTTGCTGAAAAATCGAGCATGCGTTCGATACAGACGATCGCCTTCCTGCCGATTTCGGGATCGACGATGATTTCATTCGCTTCCGTTTCGAGTACAGCAGCCAGATTTTCCAGCGAATTCATCGCCATCCAGGGACATTGCGCACAGCTTTTGCAGGTGGCTCCGTTTCCTGCGGTCGGCGCTTCGATGAATGTCTTGCCAGGCATTATTTGCTGCATCTTGTGGAAAATACCCTTGTCGGTCGCCACAATGAAAACCGGCGCCTCCAGTGTATTGGCGGCCTGGATGATCTGAGACGTCGAACCGACGACATCGGCCAGAGCGACAACCGACGAGGGTGACTCGGGATGCACCAGCACTTTGGCGCCGGGATGTTCCTGCTTTAACAAGTGGAGTTCAGCCGCCTTGAATTCATCGTGCACCAGACACGACCCCTGCCACAACAACATGTCCGCACCGGTCTGTTCCTGAATATAAGTTCCCAAGTGCCGGTCGGGCGCCCACAGAATTTTCTTGCCTTCGGCATGCAAATGTCTGACGATTTCCAGACCGATGGAAGACGTCGCCATCCAGTCGGCCCGCGCCTTGACCGCAGCACTGGTATTGGCGTACACCACGACCGTCCGATCAGGATGCGCATCACAAAACGCCGAAAACTCATCGGCCGGACACCCCAAATCCAGTGAACAGCACGTTTCGGCGTCCGGCATCAACACCTTTTTTTCCGGACTCAAAATCTTTGCGGTTTCTCCCATAAAACGCACACCTGCCACGATCAGCGTTTGTGCGGAACTGTCCCGTCCGAACCGGGCCATTTCCAGCGAATCGGCCACACACCCCCCTGTTTCCTCGGCCAGATCCTGAATGTCGCCATCGACGTAATAATGAGCGACCAAAACGGCGTTCTTTTCCTTCAAGAGCCGTTTTATTTTTTCTCTCAACAACCGCTTGTCATCGCGCGACAACGACCTTGGCACACGTGCCCACGCATTGGCGAGCGTTCGCGCACCCCGTTGCATGTCGGGTAATTCGAACTGAACTTCCTTGATATCCGGATTCTGCATTTTACCGATCGAAAAAATAATGACGTGAATATCCCTACTATCGCACAAACTGTAAAATTTTTCAGATAAACAGACGAGGGTTCTTCATTCAATACCCTGATGGTGCAGATACTCGTCATAACTGCCCTTGAAATCGACGATTTCGCCATTTCGGACTTCAAGAATGCGGGTAGCCAGGGAAGACACGAATTCGCGGTCGTGTGAAACGAAAACCAGTGTTCCCACATATTTTTCCAGTGCGATGTTTAACGCCTCAATGGATTCCATATCCATGTGATTGGTCGGTTCATCCATCAGCAAGACGTTGTACCGCCCCAGAATCAGTTTACCGTACATCATGCGCCCCTTTTCACCACCTGAGAGGACTTTAGCCGGCTTTCGGACGTCATCGCCTGAAAACAACAATCGTCCCAGTACGGACCTTACCGTCTGATCGTCATCCCCCTCCTGCGTAAAACGAGCCATCCATTCTGTCAGGTTAAATTCGTTTTCGAATTCGTCCGACGGGTCTTGGGGCATGTAACCGATATCGGCATGTTCGGCCCACTTAACCGATCCCGAATCGGCTTTCAGGCGACACACCTCATCGCCCAGACAACGCAAGAGAGTCGTTTTTCCCGCTCCGTTGGCCCCGATAATCGCCACTTTTTCGCCTGCTTCGATGGTAATGTTGAAATCCCTGAAAATCGGCCGGTCGTAGGACTTGGACAGCTTTTCCGCTTCCACGGCCAACCGATGCAGTTTTTTCCCGGCGTCGAAACGGATGAAAGGATGAACACGGCTGGACGGTCTGACGTCTTCGACCTTGATTTTTTCGATCTGGCGGGCACGGGAAGTGGCCTGTCTGGCCTTGGACTTGTTCGCCGAGAAGCGCCGGACGAATTCCTGTAACTCGGCAATGCGTTCCTTCGCCTTGGCATTTGCCGCCTGCTGTTGCGCCCGGGCTTGCGCGGAAGCCAGCATGTAATCGTCGTAATTGCCGGGATAGACTTTCAGCGTACCATAGTCCATGTCAGCAATGTGGGTACAGACCTGATTCAAAAAATGACGGTCGTGTGAAATGATGATCATGGTGGAATCGCGTTCGTTCAACACGTTTTCCAGCCAGCGGATAGTATGGATGTCCAGATTGTTGGTCGGTTCGTCCAGGAGCAAAATGTCCGGATCGGAAAACAACGCCTGAGCCAGCAATACCCGCAATTTCCAGCCCGGCGCTACTGCCCGCATCGGTTCGTTATGAAACTCCAGACCGATTCCCACCCCCAAAAGCAGTTCTCCGGCGCGGGCCTCGGCCGTATACCCGTCGTATTCGGCAAACTTTGCCTCCAGTTCGGCAGCCCGCATGTAATCGTCGTCGGTCGCATCGGGATTGGCGTAAATGGCATCGCGTTCCGTTAAGGTTTCCCACATTTCGGTATGGCCCATCATCACAACGTCCAAAACACGCCTGTCTTCATAAGCGAACTGATCCTGACGCAATTTGCCGAGCCGTTCGTTCCTGTCCAGTGTGACTGTCCCCGAAGTCGGTTCCAGATCACCTCCCAGTATTTTCATGAACGTCGACTTGCCGGAACCGTTGGCACCGATTAGACCGTAACGGTTTCCCTCGCCGAATTTGACGGAAATGTTTTCAAACAGCGGCCTGGGGCCAAACTGCATCGTGATATTGGCGGTCGAAAGCACGGTTGTCCCTTAAACAAGGTTGGTAAACCAGTTATTTTACCAAACCGTGGGATAATCGCTCAAATCGAGTTGTACTGAGCCTGCCCGAGATCGCAGATGGGCCCGCGCTCCTATCGGCAAAGTGACCTTGTCCTTGACGTGGCCGAAAGGCAGTCCGGTCAACACCGGAATGGTCAACCGGGAACGCAACCAGGACAACATCGTCCCAAAGTCGTAACCGTTATCGTAATCGGCTGTTTTGAATTCGGAAAAATGGCCCAGTACCAGCGCTTTCTGTTTTTTGAGAATACCGGCCTCGTCCAGTTGCAACAACATCCGTTCAACCCGGTAAGGCTGTTCGTGGATGTCTTCCACAAACAGAATACCTCCGGCAATGTCGGGCATCCATTTCGTGCCCGTCAGATGAGCCAGCATGGACAGATTTCCTCCCCAGAAAACCCCTTCGACGTCGATGTCCGGATTGTCCGCGGAAGACCATTTCACCGACATTTCCGGTACAGTGACGGCTTTTTCGAAATGGTCCAGCGTCCATCTGCTCAGGTCTTTCCGCGCAAAATCGCTATAGACCATCGGTCCGGCAAAACTGGCCGATCCGTGTGTCAACAGCGCCATCTGGAAAACCGTGAAATCGCTGTAACCGACGAACAGCTTGCCGCTTTTGGCGATCTGCGCAAAATCCAGACGGGACAACAGCCGTGTCGTGCCGTATCCGCCCCGCAACGCCATGACCACTTTCACATCGGGATTGGCTAGCGCTTCTTCGATTTGGTGAATTCGCTGCTCATCGGTTCCGCCGAACCGCTGGTAACGCTTTGCCGGGTCATAATAGTTAAAAACCCGATAACCTCTTGATTTCAGCAGAGCCACGCCGCGCCGGAAGCCCTCGTTGTCCGGAGGGTATCCACCCGGGGCGATAATGGCAATGCCGATGTTTTTTTCAGTCATAACGTTGGATTTTTCTGACAATGGCGAGGCTCCTTTTCCGAACGACGGAAACAGCCCGGTACCGGTTTTTGCTTCGTCCGGCATGGAAGAAAACGGCTTTTTCCCGGTTCCGGCCACGCCCCCGTCACGTTCCTCTTCGTTGCTGGACAAAACCGTATCCTGAAAAAAGGAGGAGGGTTCGTTTGTTTCTCCCTTACCGGTTTCCTGTGCAATGCACTCCGCCCCTTTTGTTGCCGCCCACGAAATAGAGAGTGTAAAGCCGAGTATCCCCCCGAACAGAAACAGAAAAACCAGCAGTTTTTTCATCTTCCGTGGACTCCGGTCGCGTTTTTCCTGTCAACAAGAATACAGACTTATCCGTTTACCCTGCATTAAAAACACTTATCCGTTCACTAACCCGCTCTCATCCGTTCTTTTTCGGCTTTTTTCCGTCGTTCTGCAAAAAACGCTTTCAAAAGTGCTGCGCATTCATCCTGCAACACCCCCCCCGTCACAGTGGCGTGATGATTCAATTTCTGCTGCGCAAAAAGGTCGACCACACTGCCGCATGCCCCTGTTTTCGGATCGGATGCACCGAACACCACACGCCGTATCCTGGCATGGATCATGGCGCCTACACACATGGAACAGGGTTCCAGCGTAACGTACAGTTCGCACTCCGGCAACCGGTAATTTCCGCAAACTTGCGCCGCGTTTCTCAAGGCGACAATCTCGGCGTGTGCCGTCGGATCATGCGTGGCGATCGGCCGATTGAAGCCGGTAGCGACAATGCCACCCTCCATGACGACCACTGCCCCGACAGGCACCTCCCCCGCCTCACCTGCCAGACGGGCTTCAGAGAGCGCGAAACGCATGAAATCGTCATCACTCATCACGACCCGGCCGTCACTTCGGCCCAGCAATTCGGTGTTTCATAAAGTCGTACACGCTTTAAAACAAGACTGTTGCCGTAAAATCCTTCATAAACGTCTTTTAGCGTATCGAAAGCGATCTGCGCCATATTTTCCACGGTGGGAACCCGCTCCAAGACGACCGTTTTGTGATTGGGCAAACTGTCCAAAAAACGGCGTACTGCCGCATCTTTCTCATACACCAGAAAAGCGTGATCCCAATGTGCCACCAGATGCGTTTCAGCCAGTTTCTTGACTTCCGAAAAATCAAGGATCATGCCGTTACTCCGGTCGCCCTCCTTTTCAAGCGGTTCGCCCGCCAATGTAACGTGCAATACATAGCGGTGTCCGTGCAAATTGCGGCACTGGCTGTGATGATCGGGAATCCGGTGTCCGGCATCGAATTCAAGTTTTCGCGTAATCGTCAACATGAAAATATCAAGGTATCTGTATGTATTTGTGCGTTTGCAAACTGAGTTTCCACTTCGGATGGGCCAGACAGAACGCGATAGCCGTTCTAAGGTTTTGCTCCCGCGCTTGTCCATCCATCGGTTGAACGTAAAAATGGGAAAAATCCAGTTTTTCGTAATCGGTCAGTTGTTGTCCTTCTTGCGGAATCACCACTTTCAGTTCATTTCCCCGCGTGAGTGCCAGCGTTGCACCTGCCTTGGGACTGACGCAAATCCAGTCGATGCCTTCCGGAGCGGCGATCGTACCGTTAGTTTCGACAGCGATTTCGAACCCGGCACGTCGCACCGTGTCGATCAGTGCCCTGTCGAGCTGCAACAAAGGTTCGCCTCCCGTAAACACGACGTACTTGCCCAAGGCATAACCGGATGGCCACAGTGAGGTTATCACACACGCCAGTTCATCCGCCGACTTGTATTTCCCGCCCCGTTCTCCTGAAGTACCGACAAAGTCGGTATCGCAAAAACGGCAAACGGAATGCAAACGGTCGATTTCCCGACCCGACCAGAGATTACAACCCGAAAAACGGCAAAAAACAGCCGGGCGCCCTGCACGGGCCCCTTCTCCCTGCAAGGTATAAAAAATCTCTTTGACACTATAAGCCAAACCCGATCTCCGGCAACGCTACCATCTCTGGACAAATTGTTATTTTCTCACTGATTGTCCGTTTCGTCACCGTTTAGTCCATTTCATCATCAACCAGCCCGGCAGCATTCGATCTTTCGGGTCGTCTCGATCAGTTCATCAAATTCCTGTTCGCCCAAAGGTCCCGAAATGTAGTAACCCTGTACGTAATCGCAACCGAAAGACGCCAATTGTCCCAATTGAGCCTGTGTCTCGACGCCTTCAGCAATCACGGCAATGCCCAGCTTGTGGGCCATCAACACCATCGCTTCACACAAGACGCGATCTTCTTCGTTGACGGTCAGATTTTTAACGAACATCTGATCAATTTTGACGTAGTCAATATCCAGTTTTTTCAGATAAGCCATCGAAGAATAGCCCGTTCCGAAATCGTCAAGGGCCACTTCGATACCGGCATCGCGCAAAGCCAGCAGCTGGCGGGTAATGGAATCGTCGATTTCCAGCAGCAACCCTTCCGTGATTTCGATGACGATCGCTTCCGGCGGCAGATCAAGATGCTTCAAGTGTGCGAACCAGACGTCGGTATCAATGCCTTCATTTTTGAACTGGACAGGAGAAATGTTGATACTGACCTGAAAATCGGGAATGATTTTTCTCCATTTTGCCGCCTGTCTTGCCGCTTCCAGAAAAATCCAGTCCCCGAAAGCCTGAATTAAGCCGGTATCTTCGGCCAGCGGAACAAAGTTGGCCGGGTTGATGACACCATGTACCGGATGATGCCACCGGATCAGCGCTTCGGCGCGACAGATCGCTCCGGTTTCCAGATTGACGATGGGTTGAAAGACCGTCTGGAATTGATTTTTTTCCAAAGCAACATGCAAATCGTTGATCATGTTCATCCTCTGCCGCACAGCTTCCTGCATCGACTGGGTGAAATAATGGTATTGATTGCCGCCCATGCTCTTGGCGGCATACATCGCCTGATCGGCGTTTTTCATCAAGTCATGCGTGTCGGCGGCATCTTCCGGGAAGAAAGTGATCCCGACACTGGCAGAAATGTGAACCGGTTGTCCCTCGAGTGTGAACGGTTCCGACAACTCCCGCAAAATGTTCTGTGCGACCCGTTCCACATCCTTGAAGTCATCCAGATCGGTCAAGATGACCGTAAATTCGTCACCACCGAGCCTGGCTACCGTATCGGTTTCGCGAATACACAATCTCAATCGGTCGCTTGCCTCTTTCAGCAACAGATCGCCGATACCGTGTCCGAGCGTATCGTTGACGTCTTTGAAATGGTCGAGATCCAGAAACATCAATGCGACAGAAGCATGAGTTCTCAATGCCTTGCGTGTTTCAAAAAACAGCCTTTCCGAAAACATTCTTCTGTTCGGCAAACCGGTAATCTGATCGAAATTGGCATGACGCCAGATCATTTCATCCGCTTTTTTCTTTTCAGAAATATCCCGAATGATAAACTGGATGAAAAGACGGCCTTCCGTTTCAATCACTCTCGAACTGATTTCGACCGGAAAAATGCTTCCGTTCGTATGTCGGCCGTACGCTTCGAAAATAAGGCTTTCTTCCCGACGCAATTCACTCCATTTTTCTTCGAAAACGGAATCGTCTTTCAGATCGAAAACCGTTCTGATGTTTTTACCCAGAAGTTCCGTTCTCACTTTACCGAACATTTTTTCGGAACGGTCGTTGGCTTCGATAATCATTCCGTTCACATCCATCAGCATAATGACGTCATTAGCGTATTTGCTCAAATAGTCGTAATGCTGACGCAAGGCTTTCTGTTTCAGTCCCATTTTCAGACGCTCCGTTTGGTGCTGCATGTGCCGATGACGCAAAATGAAAAAGATGACCGACCCCGACATGATAATCATCAAAAAGGCAATCAGAAGAATGTACCATGCCATATTCTGAATGTGGCTGTACGCTTCCCGCTCATCCATTTTGATCATCAGCGACCAGTCCGAATCGGGAATTTTTTCCACATAGCCCACCACCCTTTTTCCCGCATAGTCCAGACCGTGAAAAATACCTGAGCGACCTTCACTCATTTTCTTTAACCACTGTTCCCGGCTGGATTCGTTCAAACTTAACGGATAAACGACCTTTTCCGTTGATGAATTGCGCAATATCACAATCTCTTCACCAAAACGACTGAACAAAAAGACTTTGGAGGTCTTTCCCGTGTTAGACCAAACCGACAACATCGGAATAAGCGAATCGGCAGGATCGACGTAGTGAATCCGAACACCAGCTTCTTTTCCAGCGGTAGTCTTTTTCAGAAACGGAACGTACAGGGTTACCCAATCACGCATGCCTTCCGGATTTTGTTCCATTCTTTTCAACGATCCCATCCATATCCGTTTGTGTTTCAGTGCATTCACCAGATCGTAACGGCCCGTCAACGAAAAAAGGGTTCCGATACTTTGAATGTCCGGATTGGACCAATCGTCCGCCAACGGCGAATTCCGCGAATGACCCGGTACGGAACGCGTACCGGCCGATGACAGCTCAGGCACGAAACGCTTGTTCGAAACCGGAAAGCCGTAGCCCCTGGCGTTGTGCCCGGGAAGTACCTGATGATTTCGCCATTCGTTGAGATTCTTTATTTGCAGTTGTGCGACTTCTGCCAGGTTCCGGTCGGTGGCTCTGGTCTGGTTCTTTGCCAAAAACATGAACACGACATAAGCCAAGATGATAATCACCGCTGCCATCGCAAAGAATATCGATAAATGCTTGCGAACGATGAAAACGAAAAACCGGACATTGAAAGTCACTCTGGATTTAACAGCGGTCAGAAAACGCAGGGAATAGGCTGCAAGAGCCGAAAAGAGCAACACCACCGAAGAAGAGTAAATGAACTTGATGTAGATTTCCAGATCGACAATACCGTCTATCGAATCGAAGACCAGCGAAACAACGAATATCGCCAGCGATACCAGAAAACAACTGACCAGACAGTAAAGCGAAGAACAAAATACGGTCCGCCCTTTTTCCTTCCTCTTCAAATCGGCAATGTAACTAAGCATCTTTCTCTATTCTTTCTTATTTTCGAAAAGAAACTTTCTTTTTTTACAACACGTCACGTTAGGAACTCAAGCGTAGCTCGTCATGA
>DBGFLV010000300.1:0-2125 GCA_048528425.1 Oxalobacter sp.
ACTTGATTTCTCCGGCAATGGGGGCAAAACTCTTGGAAGAAATCCTGTCGGTCGGCGGATCACGTCCCGCCATCGACTCGTTCGTCGCTTTCCGTGGAAGACAGCCTTCAATCGACGCCCTGCTCCGTCACAACGGGCTCGTTTCACGAAACCTTTACTAATGAAGGGAAAACGCTTCATAATTGACCCGATCACGCTTCGGGTCAATTGCCGTTTTTTATCCTTTTTCAGCCGAAAACCTGTATGACCAAGATTGAATTCCGTACACACATTCCGGACAAAATCACCTATACCTGCCGCTGGGTACGGAAAGCGTGCGCCAGCGCCCCGGACTGTCAAATCGTTCTTTTCTCAACAGACCGGAATCTGTTGAACCGACTGGACGACGCTTTGTGGACGTTTTCGGATTCGGATTTCCTGCCGCACGCCATGATCGGTGACCGGTACGCGCATCGCTCTTCTATCCTGTTGACGCCGGACGATCACTGCACAATGCCTCACCATCAGGTACTCGTCAATCTGGCGCCTGAAGTCCCCGCCTGTTACGACCGTTTCGACCGGTTGATCGAACTGGTCTCGACCGACGCGGCCGATACCGAAGCCGGCCGGAAACGCTACGTCCATTACCGGGAACGGGGATACACGCTCCATCATGAAACGGTCAGACAATGAATCACGATGCATTCAACTCTACACCGGATGCCAAGCACGGTTCCGGGCACGAAAAGGACTGGGATCAAGCCGACTATCCGGTTTTAACCGACGTCTTGTCCAGGCTGCCTGACCTGGATGACGCTACACAAAACGAAACGGCCTGGAACGATCTGGAACAACGTCTCTCCGGGAGAATACAACGTCGTATGGAGGAACGTATCCAGTTCGTGCTTGAAGAAATCATCCGGCAACATCTCGCTTTAAGCGTTCAGAAAATGACGGGAACACTCGTTTCCGAAATCCGCAAAGACCTCCAAAGTACGTTAGACGTCGTCGTGACCCATGCCGTCACGGATGAACTTCACCGGTTAAGACAAAAAGCGTTTTTTTCCGAAAACAACCGTCCTAAAATAGCGGAACAAAACGGGCCGGACACCGGTGACCCGGATGAAAACAGATCATTGAAGAGGCAAACGTGAAAGTCATTGTATTAGGCGCGGGTATTACGGGAACGGCGGCTGCCTGGTTTTTAAACCAGGCAGGACACGAAGTAACCGTCATCGAACGACGTCCGGGTGCTGCACAGGAAACCACGTTCGGCAACGGTTCCCAGATTTCGGTCTCCCACTCGGAACCCTGGGCCAATCCCACCGCTCCGCGCAAGATTTTAAAATGGCTCGGCAGAGAAGACGCGCCTCTGCTTTATCGCTTCCGTGCCGAACAGTTACAGTGGGAATGGGGAGCCCGTTTCTTGCTGGAGTGTTCCGCAAAACGGACTGCCCACAACACGCGCCAATGTGTGTCGATGGCCGATTTCAGCAAAAGGACGCTAAGAGCGTTACGTGAAAAAGCCGGTATCGAGTATACGCATTCCTGTCACGGAATCATGCACTTTTATACGGACAGGGAAGACTACGAATCGTCCAAGGCAGGTGCCAAACTGATGACGTCGCTCGGCTGTCCGCGTAATACGATTAGTCCCGACGAAGTCGTTGAAATCGAACCGGCCCTGTTGCCGGTAAAGGACAAGCTGGTCGGTGGGGATTTCACTCCGGACGACGAACACGGTGATTCCCGGGAATTTACCGTAACCTTGGCAGAGAAAGCTGCTGCAAAGGGCGTCGCGTTCCGTTTCAACACGACAGCAACACGCCTTTTGACGGAAGGAACCGGTTCTGCCCGTCAAGTCGTCGCTGTCGAAACCATTACCCCTACCGGCGAATTCGAAGTCATCCAGGGTGACGCTTTCGTCGTTTCCTTTGGCAGTTTTTCCGCTCCCTTTTTAAAACCGCTGGGTATCCATCTGATGATTTATCCGGCCAAAGGCTATTCAGCCACCTTTCCGATCGTTCAGCCTGACAAGGCTCCTTCTGTCTCATTGATCGATGCCGGGTACAAACTGGTTTTTTCCCGTCTGGGCGATCGCTTGCGTGTCGGGGGCACAGCCGAAATGAACAGTTATGGAAGGCAG
>DBGFLV010000301.1:0-4668 GCA_048528425.1 Oxalobacter sp.
TTTACTTGCTGGTACTCATCGTCAGCGGCTTGATTTACATGAAGAACCGTTCTTCCCGACCGATTTTTTACGATATCGAAAGGGAATTGAAACAAGACATCGACATGATGAAGGATGCCTTATGAGTCCGCTTAATCAACTTGAAAATGAAAAATCAATTATCCTTCACAATTTGAAAGTGAAACGGATAAACTGGAAAATGGAATTCGTTCAGGATGAACTGGCATACCAGCGGTACGAGAACTATATGAACCAGTTTTTTCCAAGAAGCCTTCTTTTCAAATTCATCACCAAATACCCTGCCGTTCCCGTACTGCTGTTTTCTTTCCTCACTTTCAAAAACACCCGAATCCGCTTTTTCCGAATTCTGAAAAGACTGTTTTAAGGGAATATTTGATCGAACTTATCACTTTTCACTTTGTTTGACGCTCATCAACTTACGGCAGCGTAAAAACAGGTAATTTTGCTTATCCATTCTCTTAATCAAGGCGGAGGTCAAAATGAGTTATTTGTTGAAAGACGTTTATGGTATGTACAAGTGCGATATATCTGGTGGAATTTGTTTTATGGGCGCCAAGACCCTCATCGGGGAAGAAGTTATCGGTAAAAACGGCAAGAAACTCGGCGAAATTGAAGAATTGATGATCGACATGCGCACCCGGCATGTGGCGTATGCCCTGATGTCGTTCGGCGGCTTCTGGGGCATGGGTGAGCGTCTTTTTGCCGTCCCCTTCCGTGCACTTCACAACGACGGTGAAAAAGGTCATCTGTATTTGGACGTCGATGAAGAACAGATCAACAATGCGCCCTACATTGAAAAAGATTACTGGCCCGATATGGCCGACAAAAACTGGATACGTGAAGTACACGCTTTTTACGGGGTTGAACCTTATCAGATGGGGATGTAACTTTTTCGAAAGAGACTATGATGAAACTACACAAACGGATCTTCATGCTTTTTATGGCGCTGTTCGTCGCCACTTTAGTCGGGTGCGCCTCCACCCAACAGCACGAAAGCGCATCGCAATACATTGATGACGCCGTCATCACGACCAAAGTCAAAGCAGCTCTTTTCAATGACCCCGACTTGAGCGCGGCCGAAATCAATGTCGAAACCTACCAGGGTGAAGTACAACTGAGCGGTTTCGTCTCTTCCCCGAACCAAATCAGCGAAGCAGTTCAGATCGCTCGAAACGTTGAAGGGGTACGAAAGGTCAAAAACAGTTTGCTTGTCAAATAGGTTTCGTTCGGCCAGTATCAACTGGCCGAACAAGCCCGTTCGTCATGGTTTTTTTCTTTCGAACTCCGCAAAAGAGTACGGTATTGACGCCGCAATTTCCTTTCTGCTTTTCTCCACAAATTCGTCAGCAGGCAATTCCGGATAAGTGGTTTCTCCCTCAAACACGGCATGAACCGTCGTCAGATAAACCCGGTCGGTCATTGACAAAGTCTGCTCAAAAAGCTCACCTCCACCACCAACCACCATTTCTTTCATCCCCAACTTTTCAGCCAACGCGAAAGCCTCGTCAACGCTGTGGACGACGTAAGCACCCGGAACACGGTAATTGTTTTGCCGGGTTACGACAATGGTCGTTCTTTCCGGTAATACCCTGCCGATGGATTCATGGGTTTTCCGGCCCAGCACCAACGCTTTGCCTGTTGTCAATTCCCTGAAAATCTTTTGTTCGCCGGGAATGTGCCAAGGCATCCGTCCCTCTTTTCCGATCACTCGGTTTTCAGCCATAGCAACAACATGAGACACCACCATAAAACGCTTCCTTTTTTCCTTGATGTATTCTCAAAGCCTGACTTTTAACCGGGTTAACGTTTCTTTCAGAAGCTCGTTTTTCGGCTCCCGGCTTTTCACCTGCTTAAACAACGAAAGGGCTTCCTGCTGTTGTCCACTGACCCACAAGACTTCAGCAAGGTGTATCGCTATTTCGTTCTCCGGACGCAGTTCTAGTGCCCGACGCAACTGTTTTTCCGCTTCTGCGAGTTTCCCCTGACGATACAAAACCCATCCCAAACTGTCGGTAATAAATGGATCGTCAGGAGAAAGCTTCATGGCTTTTTCAATCAAACCGTACGCTTCTTCCAGTCGGATATTGCGATCAGCCAGAGAATAACCCAATGCATTGTAAGCCTGCTGATAGTAAGGGTCCATTCCAATGATCTTGTTTAAGGAGTTTTCCATGTCGGTATAACGCCCCAGACTTTCAGCTGTCAACGCATAATCGTAAAGAACAGAAGTACTGTTCGGAAATTGGACAAGCCCCTTTTTCAGGACGTTCAATGCCTCGTCGGGCTTTTTAATCTCTCTGAAAATCTGCGCTTCAGTCAGCAACAGTTTTTCTTTATCATACGGGTTTTCGCTTTCCAGTTGCGCCAGAATTTTACGCATCCGATTGACGTTGCCTTTTTTGGCATAGAGCTGTGCCCGCCGAATGGACACCGTCAGAGAAACCTCGTCCTCATCGTTTACGTCGATTTGGGAAAGCCACTGGAGTGCCTTGTCGTAAAGGTGTTGTTCTTCCGCCAGTTGAGAAAGCAAAAACAACACTTGTGTTTCTTCACGTTTTTCCTCGTTTTGCGAAGACGCGGTACGTAGATAACGCTTCAGATAGTTTTCGGCGGAAGCGTAATCACTCTGCTGAATGGACAAAAGTCCCAGCGAATAAATTGCCATCAGATCGTTCGGTTCGGCTTGTAGCAACCGCTCAAATTCCGCTTGCGCTTCCTTGTATTTTTTTTGACCAACGAATAAACGGGCCAACGATATCCTGACTTCGCGGGAAGCAGGATACTGTTTTAAAAACCGAACCAGCTCGGTAACGGCTTCATTGGTATCGGCAGAAGCTTGGGCCAGCGTCAGAACGGCCATCTCGGAATCCGGTTTCAGGGCGAGCGCTTTTTGAGACTCTTCTTTAGCACGTACCGGATCGTTCTTCATCAAAGCCGACACAGCCAAAGCCACATGAGCTTCTGGCAGAGTGTCATAGGGCTTCACCACCTCTTCCATGATGGAAAAAGCCTCATCCCTGTTTTTTGTACTCGCAAGAATCTGTTGATACTGATAAAACAAGGCAGGACGTTCCTGTACAGAAGCGGCAGCAAGGCGTGAAGCAAACTGGTCTTTCACTTCATCCCACCGGTTCTCAAGAATCAGCAAACCAATCAGAAACTTTTCCGCTTCTGCCGACTGTGGAGCCAGCTCATGCCACAAGCGGACTGCCTGAAGCGCTTCCCTGGCATTTCGGGCTTTGACGGCAATTTCAGTAGCCCGCTTGGCCAGACGCGGATCTTTTGTCTGCTTGGCCGTTTCCATCATGTTTTCAAAAGCAAAAAGGTTCAATCCCCTCTGTTCGGCAATATCGGCACTCAGGATTTGGTATAGTAAATCGTTAGTTAAACGGACAGCAGGAATGGCGTGATCGGTTTTGTCGACAACGGCATTCACGGAAGAGAATTCATTGTCCGGATTTGTCCGATCGGTTGGTTTCGGTTGTATGAGGCTCGGCAAATCGCGATTTTGCGATTCTCCAATAGAAGGCTTCCCTTCATCGACCGGTTCCGTTGCCCATGAATACGTACACACCCCCAACCCTACAGCCAGGACAAGAGGAAATATTCTTTGCAAAGCCATACCTTTCAAAAATGAAGTTGATCCAGTTGGTTATTGCCGGAAAGAACGCCGAACGACCGCACAGAATCGTTCCCGGGCAATTCCAATTGATGTCAACGTATATCTCTTTCGTAGATGATACCGATTTTTTTAGGAATTGATACAACTAAAAACAGAAAATAATGTCCAATTTCAAAAATTAAGCTATAATACGTTTTTTCGCGGCTGTAGCTCAGCTGGATAGAGTACTTGGCTACGAACCAAGGGGTCGTGGGTTCGATTCCTGCCAGCCGCGCCATCTTTTCAGGACCAGTGGAAACACTGGTCTTTTTTTATGGATTCCTTTCTTTTCAAAACGCTCTCAAAACAGAATTCATTGTTCGGCACAGCAAGCGTACCTTCCCTTTTTTCCTGACATCGGAGTAAAGTTCTCCACTATTTCGCCTCTTGCCGAGCACGACCGTTTGCTATGTCTTCAGTTAGCAAGCGCGTTGACAGAATCTGCCATCTAGCGATCGAGTAAACACAACCGGACAGTCACATCAGACGTCACCGGACAAGACATCCATCACCCGCTGTCCTGGCCAACCTCTTTTAGTCGATGGCCTGTCGACAATATTTGGCTAAAACATCAGGAATTGTTTAACCAGAGCATAGTTCCATCCGTCTCAAAAGTCGTTCTCCTCTTTTAAACGCTTCTTCAAATAGGTCACATTTTGCCATGTTCCGTTTCAATGTCGGGTACGGCAAAGCCACCACCTGGACAAAAAACAGTCCCGAGTTCACCTTTCCAATCCGTTTCTTGTACTACCCGTACCGTTGGAAACAGTCCCTTACCGCAACGCCTTTTCCGCTCCGTCCTTTCTAAATACGCCCCTTTCGACTATTGCGCCCTCTTTCAAAAATTTACTGAATACGAAGATGTCGCTTCAGTCCGCTCATTACCGAAGAGGATGAATGAAGAAAAGTAACGCCCTCGAAAAGAGGGTCAACTGAAAAAGTCGGGGAAAAACCAATAAGAATCGTATTTTTTAAAAGAGAAGGTA
>DBGFLV010000302.1:0-3894 GCA_048528425.1 Oxalobacter sp.
GGAATCGGCCCTGGCCGCCGGTTTGAACGCCGCGTCCGGCGACGCCGTCATCCCCATCGACGCCGATTTGCAGCACCCGCCACAACTGATCGTCGACTTCGTGAAAAAGTGGGAAGAAGGGTACGACGTCGTCATCGGTGTACGTGAACAGCGTCAGGCCGATTCTTTTCTGAAACGGGCTACCGCCGGCCTGTTTTACCGATTCTTCAATTTTCTCTGCGGCCGGCAATTACCGCCCAACGTCACCGATTTCAGACTGATGGACAGAAGCGCCGTCGACGCCTTGAACAGCTTGCCCGAGCGAGTCCGGTTTACCAAGGGGCTCTATGCCTGGATCGGTTTCAAACAGGCTCACGTCCTGTACGAATGTCCGCCTCGGGTGGCCGGCACCACCAAATTCAACGGGTGGAAACTCTGGAACTTCGCCTTGGACGGGATCACCAGTTTCAGTACGCTGCCCTTGCGCATCTGGAGCTACATCGGCACGTCCATCGCCTTAATCGGTTTTCTTTACGCCATCTACCTCGTTTTCAAGACCTTGATCCGCGGAATCGACGTACCGGGCTACACCTCCCTGATGGTGGCACTCCTGGTGATCGGAGGCTTGATTTTGATCTCGCTTGGCATCATCGGCGAATATCTGGGCCGTATTTTTGAAGAAACCAAGAAGCGGCCCCTGTACGTCATCCGCCATCGCATCGGTTTCGACCGGTAAAACCTGCCATGTCCGCCACCGCCATTGCCTCGAAACGAACCCTGAAACAAGCCTTCATGTACTTTCAGGCGTCCGTCATGGGACTCATCTCCAACGTCGTCTCTCGCTTCATCTTCGGAGCCTGGGTCGGTTTCGACATGAGTGTCATCCTGGCGACATACGTCGGCATGATCGTTGTTTTCTGGTTCTCTTACAAACGGGCCTTTGGCGTCGCCAGCCCGACACTGAAAATGGTCGGCAAATACGTCGCCGTCTCGCATGCGGGCATGCTGGTGGTCTGGGCTTTCTCTTCCGGAACTTATCTGCTGGCCAACATGCTCTTCCCCGACCTGTTCGACGCCCGGCTTGCCTTGTCGTTCTTCGAGCGCTTTGCCGGTCTTTCCCTCTCTCCCGGATACGCCTCCTACATCCCGCGCGTGATGGAAAGTCTGTGCCATGGCGTAGGCATCGTCGTCGGATTCGTCTTCCACTTCTTCGGCCACAAACTCTTCAGCTTTGCCGCGGCGTAAACCCCGGCCGTACACGTTCGGTAAAAAAACCGAAGTTCCTGGCTTTTTCTTTCGCCTTTCCGCAAACGACGCCGTGTCGCGGGGCACTGACTGAACCGGAAGCCGCACTGTACCTGCTACCGGAAACCCTCCCCATCCTGTCCGAAAAAACACGTTCCGTTTTTCCGGCACGACATAGCCGACGGGCAACCGGAGAAAAGTTGAAACCGGGCCTTCCTTCACCTTCCGGACTGCTGGTCTGAGAAACCCGTTCGTTCCGAAAAACACCCCTTGCCTGCAAAAAAACGGCACTTCGCTTAAAATGGCGCCATCATACCAACCGGTTTACCTGAACCTTGAAAATGGAAAAGAAACTGATTGTGCTAGGGGCCACCCTGCTGGCCAAAGGCATCTGGCGTTTCGGCAAAATCACGTCCGGGCCGTTGCGCATGCTGGTCTTTGTCGCCGTTCAGGCAGCCCTTACTGCCCTGATCCCGCGTCTGCGCTTGTGGCTGGCCCGCAAACGGCCTCTGACAACGCGGTGACACCGTCCGACTGCGTACCGGTGCCGCGGCGCAAAAACGCACAAGCCGTTTCCGCGTCGCGCGTCCGGGAAAACGGCGGCAAACTCTGCCAGATACGTCGTCCGTAAGCCTTCGCAATCAGACGGGGATCGCAAATCATCAACACCCCCCTGTCGCGTTCGTCACGAATCAGCCGCCCGGCACCCTGTTTCAAACTCATGATCGCTTCCGGCAGCTGGAAATCCATGAAACCGTTACCGCCTTCCTTTTCCAGCGCCTTAATCCGTGCGGCCAGAACCGGATCATTCGGTGGTGCAAACGGCAACTTGTCGACCACGACCAGAGACAACGCTTCCCCACGCACGTCGACCCCTTCCCAAAAACTCTGACTGCCGACCAGAACGCCGTTACCGGAGTTCCTGAACCGATCCAGCAAGTCGGTCTTGCTCCCTTCGCCCTGCACAAACAGCGGAAACGGCCACTCGTTAGCGACAAACCGCTCTTTCAACCGTTCGGCAACCCGTTCAACGGCCTTAAGCGTGGTGCACAAAACAAAAGCCCGGCCGCCGGACGCCTCGATCAACGGTAACGCCGCCTCCACCACCGCATCGGAATAATCCGGTGACTGAGGTAACGGCATTGCCGAGGGAACGTACAACAGCCCGTTTTCTCTGTAATTGAACGGACTCGGCCAGGTTTTCGATTCCGCGTCCGTTAAACCCATGCGGGCGGCGAAATAAGAGAAATCCTGCCGGACAGCCAGCGTCGCCGACGTAAAAATCCATGCACGCGGTGTCCCTTCACGCTGCTTGTTGAACACCTCGGCTACCGAGAGCGGCGTTAAATGAAGTTGCAAGGACAAACCAAAGGTTTCCACCCACAAAACATCGTCGGTTTTTTCCTTTCCCGTCGCCAGCGCCAGCCATTTGCGCACAAAATCACCCGTCTTGACCGAACGCGTCCGGCACAACTCCAGCAGTTCTGAACGCTCGGCCTGGGCCGTCAACGCCCCGCTCAACTCGTCCAGAGCGGAGACCAGCGTCCCGACTGCTTGCAAAAAAGCGCCGTGTTGACTGATCTGATGCACCGCCAGACGCGTCATCTCTTCCGGCAAGGCCAACCGTACGTCCCGTGCCGCCTTGTCTACCTTGCCCACCAGCGTCACCCAGTCGGCCCCGTCACGGGCCTGAGCCAGCCCTTCCACCTGCGTGTCGCGGCATAACTCGTGCAACTGGCTCGTCGAGAAAAACTCACCGAAAAATGCCGTTGCCGTATCCGGCAATTGATGCGCTTCATCGAAAATCACTGTATTGGCCGTCGGCAGCAATTCCGCCACTCCCGTGTCCTTTAACACCACATCGGCAAAAAACAAATGGTGATTGACGACGACCACATCCGCCTGCTGTGCCGCCTTCCGCGCTTTCATCACAAAGCAATCCTGATAATGGGGGCACTCCGTACCGGGACAGTTTTCTTTCGTCGACGTCACCTGATTCCAGATCGCCGCCGTCTCCGGCACCGTCGGCAAATCGGACTTGTCGCCCGTACCCGTCATCTTGGCGAACCGGACGATCTCCCGCAGATAGCGCACGTCCGCTTTCGTCGGCAAATAACCGGATTCCGCCGTTCGCGCCAGATGAAAATGACAGACGTAATTGGAACGGCCTTTCAACAGCGCGACCGAAACCGGCGACAAGAGCGCTTTTCTGACCGTCGGGATATCCCGCAAAAAAAGCTGATCCTGCAAGTGACGCGTCCCCGTCGACACAATGACCTTGCCGCCCCACAAGAGTGCCGGAACCAGATAAGCGAACGTTTTCCCCGTTCCCGTCCCTGCTTCAGCTACAAACGTTTCGCACCGGGCAATCGCTTTGGCAATCGAACCGGCCATCTCCAGTTGCATCGGCCGTCCATTGTATCCGTCGACCACGTGCGAAAACGGGCCGGACGCTTCAAAAAGACGCGCCAGCTCCGCCTCATAACGCTCGAGGCGATCTGAATAAAGCAATCGGGAAGAAGCGTCAGACTCCAACAAACACTCCAGAAAAAGAAAAACACATCACCGCGTAAAAGACCATAAACGGTTTAAACCGCACCCGTTCCGCCTTTTCCGAAAAAACCGTTTCCAGCCTGACGGGTTCCTTAAAACCCACCGGACAGACACCCT
>DBGFLV010000303.1:0-2015 GCA_048528425.1 Oxalobacter sp.
CTGGGCCGCGTCCAACGGCGACCGGTCTGAAAACGGAGACTACATTTACGGCAAGCGACGCCTCCGGGAAATCGACCGGCGCATCCGGTTTCTCATCAAGCGGATCGAGGCGGCAGAAGAATTCGATCCCAGCATCCATCACGGCAACGACCAGATTTTTTTCGGCGCGACAGTCACGTACGAACGGGAAAACGGCGAGGAAAACACGGTGACGATTGTCGGCATCGACGAGTTCGATCCATTGCAGGGAAAAATCAGCTGGATTTCACCGATGGCCAAAACGCTGATCAAAGCCCGGGAAGGCGATACCGTAACGCTTCACACTCCAAACGGCGTTGAAGAACTCGTGATTCTGGAAGTCCGTTATCCGAAACCGGAGTGACGGGACGGCTCAATCGGCTCGATCGACTGGCGATATAATTCATACTTTGTGAACGCGTCTTTTGGGCAAAGAGGGATAACGAATGTGTGACGATTGTCCGCCCAGGGTCGTCTGCCAACACCCGGTTCCGTTGACAGGTTTGTATGGAATGAACCGGTACGATTCTTTGAGTGCGCCGAAAAAGGGCGCGTTCGGAGAGAGCCAGCGAAACGTTAAAAAGAGCGAAAGTGAAGAAGGGACGGTGCTTTAACGGCTGACGAAAATGAAAAATCCGGCAAACGGATCGAAGTTTTTCTGTCTGTCGCGTAAAAAAGTTGCCTTTTCTTGGCGGGATTGACGTTGACCGAGTCGAAAAAAGGACGGAACATCGTGAATGAATCCGACACCGCTTTGGCGAGGAAGGCTAGAAAGGCAAAAGGGAGAACATGTTTTTCCCAGCGAAGTAACTCCGCTTTCCGTCAGAATGAATGTGCTCGTCAAGTCCGATTGACTGGCACAAGCGATGCCGGCTTTGTCGGTTCGCCGATGATGGGGCGGAAACTCGGTAAAGCGTGCGATGAAGGCTTTGCACCGCATACCGGACGTCTTTATCGTGTTGTCAAATCCGTAAAGATCGGTTCCCGTCTCACAGAGCAGACAAAGCTAAGGCAATGACCGTCAAGACCGCAAGAATAGAGAGCCGGGCGAGATCATTCGAACGAAACAACGTGTCGCGCCAATGATTTGAAGAGAACGGAGCGTAATCGGGTTTAAAATACTCGGATTTGTTCCGGCGTCGATTTTGATATCCGGTTCCGTATTTTCAACCATGACCCATCGAATATGACGGAAGTCACCAAAAACATTTTCGCCACTGTCCCACGCAAAGGAAAACGGGCTGGTGCCGCGTCTTTTCTGCCGATGTCGAAAAAAGAGATGAATGCGCTTGGCTGGGAAGCGTGCGATATTGTTCTGGTATCGGGGGACGCTTACATCGATCATCCAAGTTTCGGTGCCGCGATTATCGGCCGCGTGCTGGAAGCACAGGGGTTTCGGGTCGGTATTATCGCTCAGCCCGATTGGACGTCGGCCGAAGCGTTTCGGGTGCTGGGACGGCCGAAGCTGTATTTCGGGGTCACCTCGGGTAACATGGATTCGATGGTCAATCGGTACACAGCCGACAAAAAAATCCGTTCGGACGACGCTTACACGCCGGGCGGCAGGGCCGGGAAACGGCCTGACCGGGCTTTGCTGGTGTATGCACAACGGGCCCGGGAAGCGTATCCGGGAACACCGGTCGTGATCGGTTCCATCGAGGCAAGTTTGAGACGGCTGGCCCATTACGACTATTGGTCGGACACTGTCAGAAGATCGGTTTTGCCTGATTCGAAAGCAGATATGCTCGTTTACGGCAATGCCGAGCGGGCCATTGTCGATTTGTCTCACCGGCTTGCCGCCGGAGAAAAAATCAGTACCATTCGCGATCTGCGCGGTACGGCTTTCATGGTGCCGAAAGGCTGGAAACCGGACGAGAACTGGAGCGAAGTCGATTCATCGCGTCTGGACAAACCGGGCACCGTTAAAAAACATCCCAATCCTTATTTTCCAGAACCGGAAGCCTGCCGGGCCGGGCAACCACCACAAAAAGCCGATT
>DBGFLV010000304.1:0-5399 GCA_048528425.1 Oxalobacter sp.
CACCTGGATCGGAAAACCCTTTTCAAGTGGCAGGCCGTTTGTGAAAAACACCACCATTTTGCCGAACCGATGTGTTCGGGTGTTTATCTGCCGCTTTTTAAGGAAGCGTGTTTTCTTCATTACAAAAAAGGAAAGCTGCCGTTTAAAATCAGCCATGACGTGTTGAAACGGCTGTTTTTGAATTTGAAACGCAAACACGTTCGTTTCAAGTGCGATTTCGGCCTTTTTTTGGAAGAGCGGTTAAAGCGCGTGGCGCAGCAGATGGAAGAATGAAGGCTTTTCCGGCAGGCCTGGAGGCCGGGTTCGAAAGGAAGGCTACCGTTTTTTCCGGCAGAAAAAAGCACGAAGCTGCGATGCAAGCCCATGGACGGGCCAGACGTGTCGAGGTCTTTTCAATGACAGGTTTCTTGTTTTTCGGTGTCGGAAAAGGCAGTCGCGACAGTGAGCCGGGGTGACCCGTGTGCTTTTGAAAAGGCACGCGGGTTTTTAGACGCTACCGAGTCCGGCACGGCCGGCTGTCGTGCCGGGTTGCCTGAATTGCGTCCGGGTCCGGTTTGCCCGTCAAGCCGGGATATCCGGCTTTCGATCCCGTCAAAAGGGCGTTCCGACGTGCAAGGCAGACGGCCGGACACGCTCTTTGGAAAAACGGAACAGTTTTTATCCGCCATCGTGGACGACAGGACGGGCGGAAGCCGGAACCGTGTTTTTTCTCCTGGTTAAAAGTGCGGCTGCCAGTTGTTCCAGAGCCTGTTTCAGCGTGGCGGCAGGACAGGCAATGTTGATGCGCTGGAAGCCTTCGCCGCCGGGGCCGAAGATGGCGCCGTCGTCCAGCCATAGCCTGGCGTCCCGGACGATGAAATCGTCGAGCTTTTTACCGGTCATGCCGGTACCGGAAAAGTCGAGCCAGGGCAGGTAAGTGCCTTCGGGTTCGACAAGGCGTACGCCGGGAAGCCGTTCGGTGACGAAACGGCGCAGGAGAGCGAGATTGTCGGTCAGATAAGCCGACAAGGCGTTGAACCATTCCTCGCCTTCCTCGTAAGCAGCCTGTGCGGCAACCAGTCCGGCGGTGTTCATTTGACTGTAACCGGTTGCGTCGATTTCACGGGAAAATGATTGCCGGAGCGCGTCGTTGGGAATGAAAACGTTCGCGATCTGAAGACCGGCCAGGTTGAAGGTTTTGCCGGGGGAGGTACAGATGACGGCTTCCTGTGCGTAGGGTTCGCCCAGGGTGCCGAACGGAGTGAACGTGTGTCCGGGAAAAGTGAAGTCGGCATGGATCTCGTCAGCGACGATCGTGACGTGGTGGGCCAGGCAAATGTCGGCCATGACGGTCAGTTCTTCCGGGGTCCAGACGCGACCGACCGGGTTGTGCGGGTTGCACAGCATGAAGAGCCGGACTTTTTTGTCGACGATTTTGCGCTCGAAGTCGTCGAAGTCGACGGTATAGCGACCGTTGCGCAAAACCAGTTCGTTATGAACGATTTGCCGCCGGTTGTCCCGAATGGCCCCGGCGAACGGATAATAGACCGGGGGTTGAATCAGGATGGCGTCGCCTTCCCGTGTGGTGGCACGTATGGCGGCACAGAGCGCGAAGACGACGCCGGGTGTCTTGATCATCCATTCTTTTTTGACTGTCCAGTGATGTCGTCGGGAAAACCAGTTTTGTACCGCTTCCTCATATCCCGGTTGTGGTTCGCTGTAACCGTAGATACCGTGGTCAACCATTTTCTGCAAGGCGGCGGTGACGGCAGGCGGACAGCGGAAATCCATGTCAGCGACCCAAAGCGGCAACACGTCTTCCGGTTTGCCACGTTCTTTGGCAAAGTCGAATTTTAATGAACCGGTACCGGTCCGGTCGATGACTTCGTCGAAGTGAAACGGGCTGTGACAGGGAGCGTATCGGGAGGCGGGCGAAACGTCGATGTTCATCGCTTGTGCCAGATCGGCTATCAGGTCGCGGGTGTTTTCCAAACCGACCGAAAGACGCAAGAGGCGGCTGGTGATGCCGCGCGCGAGTCGCTCGGCTTCGGGAATGGCCGCGTGCGTTTGGGTCACGGGATAGGTAATCAGCGTTTCAGTGCCGCCCAGACTTTCGGCAAACCGGATGAGCCGGACTTTTTCGAGCAGGTTTCTGACCAGTCCTTCACCACCGGCGGCGTCGGTGACTTCAAACGAAATCATGGCGCCAAAGCCCGAAGACTGCTTCTTCGAGACACTATGGCCTGGATGGCCGGGCAGTCCCGGGTAATACACTTTGCCGATTTCAGGACAGGAAGCCAGCCAACGGGCGATTTCCCGGGCGGTTTCTTCCTGCTTTTCGAGGCGTACGGAAAGGGTTTTCAGGCCGCGCAACACCAGCCAGCTATCGAACGGGGCCAGCGCTGCGCCTGTGGTCAGCCGGACAGTACGGAGCCGGTCGGCAATGACGTCCGAGCCGCAGACCACAAGACCGGCGACGGTATCGTTATGCCCCGCGAGAAATTTCGTTGCACTGTGGAGCACGATGTCGGCGCCGAGTTCCAGCGGTCTCTGGAAAACCGGCGACAGAAACGTGTTGTCGACGACTAAAAGCAGCTGGTTTTTCCGTGCGATTTTAGCTACTGCCCGGATATCGGTGACTTGCATGAGCGGATTGGTCGGCGTTTCGATGAAAATCGCCCGGGTTTCCGGTTTGACCAGGGCTTCGATCCGGGCAGCGTCGGACGCGTCAGCCCAGTCGAAAGAAAGCCCGTTTTTGATTGAAATCCGGTGAAAGAGACGGTAAGTGCCACCGTACAAATCATGGGAAGCAATGATGTGGTCACCCGGTTTGAACAATTCCATCAACGCCGTGGCGGCCGCCATGCCGGACGTGAAAGCCAGTGCGGCTGTGCCGCCTTCCAGTTTAGCGATTGCCGTTTCCAGCGCGTCGCGTGTCGGGTTGGTGTCGCGCGTATAGTCGTAACCGGTACTTTGGCCCAGTGCGGGGTGGGCAAATGTCGCGGTCTGGTAGATGGGAGTGGAAATGGCACCGCTTTGGTCGGTGTCCACTTTCCCGCCGTGAATGCAGAGCGTTTCCAGTTCCATTACTTGTCTCTTTTTCAGCAGTGTTGCGTCCGACCGTTCGGGTCAGGCGTCGGGGAAAAGGGCGGTCGACAGGTAACGCTCTCCGTTGTCGGCCAACAGGGCCACAATGGTTTTGCCCCGGTTCTCGGGCCGTCTGGCCAGTTCGGTTGCCGCCCAAAGCGCTGCACCGGACGAAATGCCGACCAGTACGCCTTCGGTACGGGCCAATGCCTGTGCCGTTTCCAGGGCGGCTTCGTCCGGTACGCCGATCACTTCGTCATAAATACCGGTGTCGAGCACTTTCGGGACGAACCCGGCGCCGATTCCCTGAATCTTGTGCGGGCCGGGTTTTCCACCGGCCAGCACGGGCGAGGAAGCCGGTTCGACGGCCACCACTTTAACGGTGTCTTTCTTTTCTTTCAGGAAAGTGCCCGTACCGGTCAGGGTGCCGCCCGTGCCGACGCCTGCGACGAAAACGTCGACCTTGCCGTCGGTGTCACGCCAGATTTCCGGCCCGGTGGTGGCGTGATGAACAGCCGGATTGGCTGGATTGTCGAATTGCAGGGGAACAAAACTGCCGGGGATGGACGCGGCCAGTTCCTGCGCTTTGGCAATCGCGCCTTTCATGCCTTTGGCTCCTTCGGTCAGGACGAGTTCGGCGCCGTAACCGCGAATCAGTTTCCGGCGTTCTGCACTCATGGTTTCCGGCATGGTGATGATAATACGATAACCGCGCGCCGCCGCCACGGCGGCCAGTGCAATGCCGGTGTTGCCGGAAGTCGGTTCGATGATGGTGGCGCCCGGAACCAGTTTGCCGTCTGCTTCAGCCTGGTCGATCATGGCTTTGGCAATGCGATCCTTGGCGCTGCCGGCCGGATTGAAGTATTCAAGCTTGACCAGCAAGGTCGCGTCAGGGGCGTTTTTTGCGCCGTAACGGGTGAGTTCCAGAAGAGGGGTGTTGCCGATCAGATCGGTTGCGCTTTTGGCGATGTGGGACATGGTCATTCCTCAATAATCAGTGAACGGTGGAAAAACAGCAGATCAATCCGGTGACGATCGCGTCAGGCCATACAGGCGGTACGGCCGGAACAACGAGAGAACGGGAAACAAGAAGTAAACGGACACCAACCGCCGCTAACGACCGGGGTGGAAAGTGCAGCGGAAACCGCCGTTGCGCCGGAGGTCACGGTAATGGAACAGATGATGAATGAAAAGTGCCGGCTCATGATTTCTCCTTTTTCTGTCAAGGTAAAACGGTTTTGTCCGATTGAAGCGTGTCGATACGTTGAAAGGGCATTTTCTTTTCGTCGACGTACGGGCAAAGTCCGTCAGTCTTGCGGTCGATCAGATCTTGCAGTGTCGTACTCTCCAGATAACCCAGGATAGCCTGGTGAAGTCCTTCCCAGAAACGGACAGTCGGACAGGTTTCGTAACGGGGGCAGGCGTTAGGCAGCGTTTCCAGACAAGCGACACAGGCGAAATGACCTTCGATCGGACGCAAGATGTCGCCGATCGTGTACTCGTCCGGCGTACGCGCCAGCTTGTACCCTCCCTGAGGGCCCCGGATGCTGTTTATCAGCCCCGATTTTCCCAGCGCCGTGGCGATCTGTTCCAGATATTTGGGCGAAATGTTCTGGCGTTTGATCACGTCTTTTAACGCAATGTAACCGGTACTGCCGTTTTCGGCGAGATCGATCATGAAACGTAGAGCGTAACGTCCTTTGGTGGAAATTTTCATGTTCACTCCGTTTGACGAGACCCGAATCGGTGAAACGACCCGGGTGAAACGCATTATACCTATTTCCTATATGAAAGCTAGGAATTTATAAACCATTCTTCAGCCTGCATGTCGGGAAGTCCTTTCATATTCTATAATAGGATGAGGGACGGGCTGTGCGGATGAAACGGTTCCTGCTCCGCTTACAAAACAGATGTCGCGAAAAACGGACGCTTCAAATGGCCTTTTTTCGATAGAAGACGCTTGAAAAAGCGGCAAAAACAGGGTTAGAATAAGATTGCAGGGACTGGTCAACGACCCTTTGGGGAACCGAACCCAGCGCCCATACGCGGCTTCTTCAGGGCCGCGTTTTCTTTTGGCTTTTCCCGTTTCGCTCTGTCTGTGTCTTTCAGGCCGCTTTGTCGCGGCGAGTCAGGCGGCGTCCGGCCGGTGCCGATCCTGCCATTGCCACCGACTGGCACGGGGTGATCGCTCCGCGTGTTTCCGAGGCCGACCTGAAAGGAAAACTCCTGTATCAGGCTGAGGTGTTCGCCTGACTCGGGCTGATTCCGTTGGTCCGGAAAGGCTTTCCGTTTCGGCAAGCTTTTTCATGCGGCGTCGTTCTTTGGCGGCCCAT
>DBGFLV010000305.1:0-3805 GCA_048528425.1 Oxalobacter sp.
GACATGACATCATTGAACGCTTCGCTGCTTATTCCCGCGTCCCCGTCATCAACGGCTTGACGAACGAACACCATCCTTGCCAGGTTTTAGCTGATGTGTTCACCTTCATCGAACACCGCGGTTCCATCCAGGGCAAAACGATCACCTGGATCGGTGACGCCAACAATATGCTGTATTCCTGGCTCCAGGCAGCTCGGGTGTTCGACTTTCACGTCAACGTTTCCACGCCGAAAGGTTACGACATCGACTTCAAACTCGTCTCGCCCGACCACAGTCATTTCACCCGGTTCGACAACCCGGCCGATGCCTGTGAAGGCGCCCATCTCGTCACCACTGACGTCTGGACCAGTATGGGTTTCGAAAAAGAAAACGCCGAACGCAAGAAAGCGTTCGCCAACTGGAACGTCGACGCCGTCAAGATGCGCCGTGCCGCACCGGACGCGCTTTTCATGCATTGCCTGCCTGCGCACCGGGGCGAAGAAGTGACGGCAGACGTCATCGACGGCCCGCAATCGGTCGTCTGGGACGAGGCCGAAAACCGGTTGCATGTTCAAAAAGCCTTGCTTGAGTACCTGGTCAAGGGGACTGTGGCAAATTAGGCGTTCTCCTCTTTCAGGCAGCGGGAACGCTTCCGTCTCTTCGACGATCGGTTCCCGTTTTCAGGGAAACGGCATAAAATGTGATACAGAAAAGAGGAATGCGACCCCGTCCATTTCCCTCCCTTCCCTTTCAAACCGAAACATACGAAAGACACCTTATGAGCGATGTGAAAAAAGTTGTGCTCGCCTACTCCGGCGGCCTGGACACGTCAGTCATTCTGAAATGGCTACAGGACACCTATCAATGCGAAGTCGTCACATTCACTGCCGATCTCGGTCAGGGCGAAGAACTCGAACCCGCCCGACAAAAAGCCTTGAAATTCGGCATCAAACCGGAAAACATTTTCATCGACGATTTGCGTGAAGAATTCGTCCGTGATTTCGTTTTTCCGATGTTCAGGGCCAACACCGTCTATGAAGGCGAGTATCTTCTGGGCACCAGTATTGCTCGTCCGCTAATTGCCAAAAGATTGATCGACATCGCCCGCCAGACCGGTGCGGACGCCATCGCTCACGGCGCTACGGGCAAAGGCAACGATCAGGTGCGTTTCGAACTGGGCGCCTATGCGCTGATGCCCAACATCAAAATCATCGCTCCCTGGCGTGAATGGGACTTGCTGTCCCGCGAAAAACTGCTGCAATATGCGGAAAACGCCGGGATCGAAATCGAGATGAAGCACAAACAAGGCGGAGCGCCCTATTCAATGGACGCCAACCTGTTGCACATCAGTTATGAAGGCAGACATCTGGAAGACCCGAACGCCGAACCCGAAGCCTCCATGTGGCGCTGGACCGTCAGTCCGGAAGAAGCGCCGGATCAGCCGGAATATCTGGACGTCACCTTCGAAAAAGGCGACATCGTGGCGTTAAACGGGCAGCGCATGACGCCCGCCACCGTCTTGGCTGAACTGAACCGGCTCGGCAGCCGGCACGGTATCGGTCGGCTGGATCTCGTGGAAAACCGCTACGTCGGTATGAAATCCCGCGGTTGTTACGAAACGCCGGGAGGAACGATCATGCTGACCGCTCACCGCGCCATTGAATCCATCACGTTGGATCGTGAAGTCGCCCATCTGAAAGACGACCTGATGCCCCGTTACGCTGCCATGATTTACAACGGTTACTGGTGGGCACCGGAACGGGTTGCGCTGCAAAAACTGATCGACCACACGCAGGAACACGTCAACGGTACCGTTCGCCTGAAACTGTACAAAGGAAATGTCACGGTAGTCGGCCGCGACTCCAGGACGGATTCGCTGTTTGATTCGACAATCGCCACTTTTGAAGACGACGCCGGTGCCTATGACCAGAAAGAGGCAGGCGGCTTTATCAAATTGAACGCGTTACGGCTGCGTATTGCCGCAAACGCCCGTCAGAAAAAATAAAGCCGGGCCCATCGTCAGGCGGTTTTGCTGTTTTCAGGGCAAAACCGCTTTTCTTTTTAATGCCGGGCCGTGACTTGTGCGTTAGCGGTTGCATAATTGTCTGCGACACTCAATAATGACGGTCGTGACTGTCAACACACGGGGAAAAAATGATCGGTATCATCGGCGGAAGCGGCCTTTATCATCTTGAAGGGCTCACCGACATTCACTGGAAAACCATCGCTTCTCCCTTCGGACAGCCTTCCGATGAACTGTTGTTCGGCAAACTGGACGGTCAACCTCTCGTTTTTCTGCCGCGTCACGGCCGGGGTCACAAACTTTCTCCCATCGACATCAACTATCGCGCCAACATCGACGTGCTGAAACGGGCCGGGGTCACCGACCTCGTTTCGGTCAGCGCGGTCGGTTCGCTAAGGGAAGAGCTGAAACCGGGAACATTTGTCATCGTGGATCAGTACGTAGATCGTACTTTTCTGCGCGAACGCTCGTTTTTTGGACCGGGATGTGTCGCTCACGTATCGATGGCTCATCCAACGTGCTCCCGCTTATCGCAGCTCATTTACCGAGCGGCGCAAGACATCGGGATCGAGACTGTACCGCGCGGGACTTATCTGGCGGTGGAGGGGCCGCAATTTTCGACGCTAGCCGAATCCGAATTGTATCGCAGCTGGAATGGTGACGTCATCGGCATGACCAATTTGCCGGAAGCCAGACTGGCCCGCGAAGCGGAAATGTGTTACGCCAGTGTCGCTATGGTCACTGATTACGACTGCTGGCATCCCGAACACGACCAGGTCAGTGTCGGGCAAATCGTCAAGACCCTGAATGAAAACGCCTTTGCCGCACGACAATTGCTGCAGGAAGCGTTACCCCGCCTTGGTGAAAACCCGGCAAGCGTTTCCTGTTCTTGCCGTTTCGCCCTTGAAAACGCCATCATCACTCCGCCAGAACACCGCGATCCGGGAAAAGTCAGCCAACTCGACGCGGTGGCTGGACGCCTTTTCAACAATAGATAAATCATGAGCGAAACCGAATCCTTTTCTCTTCGCGCTTACCGTTCCGAACTGGCCGGCAAAATCGTCAAAGCCAGCCAGCATCTGGTCGCAATCGGCATGAACCGTGGCTCATGCGGAAACATCAGTGTACGCTGTGACACCGGTAAAACAGACGAAGGCGGTTTCCTGATTACGCCCAGCGGTGTCCCCCCAATGAATCTGTCACCGGACTCTCTTTGCATCATGAGCCTGTCGGGACAAAAGATCGGTACCGGGGAACCCAGCAGTGAATGGCGTATCCACCGGGACATTTACGCCAACCGTCCGGACATTCATTCTATCGTTCACACCCATTCGACGTTCGCTACGACGCTGGCTTGCATGCAACGGGAAGTCCCGCCTTTCCATTACATGATCGCCGTGACCGGTAGCAACACCATTCCATGTGCATCGTATGCCCTGTTCGGCAGTCAGGAACTGTCGGATAACGTGCTGAAAAGTCTGGGAAACCGTTACGCTTGCCTGCTGGCTCATCACGGCATGGTCGCTCTCGGCCACGGTCTCGACCATGCGTTGGCGGTGGCAATCGAGGTGGAATCCCTTTGTGAACAATACTGGCGGATTCTTCAGACCGAATCTCCGAAAATGCTTTCGGACATTCAGATGGAAGCCGTACACGACAAATTCCAGCATTACTTCAAAACCTGAACCAGTTTATTGCCCATGCAAAATCCTTCTCTGGCTTCATACATCCGTACCATACCCGATTATCCTAAACAAGGAGTCCAGTTTCGGGACATCACCACACTTTTGCATCATCCTTCCA
>DBGFLV010000306.1:0-31543 GCA_048528425.1 Oxalobacter sp.
CCACCTTGCCGACACTCGTACAGGTTAAACCGGGGTTGGTTACCGTCATGGTAGCGCTACTGCCCTTGTGGTACATGCAGTGATCGGAACTGCTGCCGGCCGTGAAAGAGACGGACAGGGAAGAAACCGGTTTGGTAGGAACGTAAATACAGGCGTTAACGTTGGCTTCGGCCCCGGCATAAACGGAAAAGGGGACGAGACCGGCTGCAAGAACAGCCAACAGGACAGGCGAACGTTTTTTCATGACAAGCTCCCGATGAAGGTGAATGAAAACGGAGAGAGTGCTCTCCACAGAGGCGTTTCCGGCTCAGGAACAACCGGGTTATCCCCGATCCGGCTAAACACATCCTTTTATCGGACGGTTTTACCGCCCTTTGCCTGGAAAACAGGCATTCGCTTTTGTTCTTCACACGGGAAGTCCGCTGGACTTCCGGACAGGAAACACCAACCGGAACAAGGTGGCCGTTTCCTTTCTTGTATTCGTCACTTTGATGCAAAAATCATTATCCTGTACGCTTTTTTCATGAAAAGTACGCTTTTGGGTTCATTTTCATGATCATGTTACTTTATGAAAACATCATAAAAGCGGAATTAACAGTTGTAAATAAAACCGGACCAAGGTGTTGTTTTTCCAAAAGAGTCGGGGTAACGATGAAAACAGGCTTGAGTCTGTCGGAAGCGGTAGACAGCTGTCCGGACGATGCCGGTACGAAAAGGCGGGTCCCCTGATAAAGGGTCGTTTTGCGTATCCGGGAGTCAAGTGCCGGAAGAACCGGCATTCCTTGGCCGGTTTTTTCCCGGCTCGGAAAGGAACTGTCTGGTCGGAAAAACGCTTGTATGAGAAAGAAAAACAGAAAACCTTTCGATCTCGACGGAATCGTTTTCTTTTACCGGATTGACCGGAAAAAAGGAACCGTTGAAGCCGTACAAACGGCTTCAACGGCAGGACGGGCCCCGGAAGGAAAAGAGGCCGGTCCGTTTAGCGGTTTTGTCCGGAGGGAACTGTCTCCGGTGTACGTCGTCATCGCTTTCATTTGGCTGGATAACCTTGCTCCCAACCGCCTCCCAACGCCAAAAAGAGCGAAATCTGGTCGTCGACCAATTTGGCACTGGACGCGGCATAAGCGCTTTCGTCGTTGGCCAACGTCCGTTCGGCGTCCAGTGTTGCCAGAAAGTCGATGCGGCCGTGTCGGTAAAGGCGATGGGCCTGGTCAGCGGCCAGCGCACTTTGGTCGCGGGCGGCTTTCAACAGAGCGTTTCTGTCCAGTTCTCGGGCATAAGTCGTCAAAGCGCTTTCGGTTTCCCGCAGAGCGTTCAAAACGGTAGCGTCAAACCGGGCGAACGCTGCCTGGCTTTCAGCTTCGGCCTGCTTGATCCGACTGCGGGCAGTTCCCGTGTTGGGCAGTGTCCATGTGATTAAGGGCCCCAGACTCCACCGGAAAGCGTTGGCGTCGCCAAACTGGGAAAGCGGGCCTGCAATACCGCCCGAGAGTCCCAAACTGATGCTGGGATAAAGGTCGGCGGTGGCGACACCAATCCGCGCGCTGGAAGCGGCCAGCTGGCGTTCGGCCTGACGGATGTCGGGACGGCGCCGAAGCAGGGCCGCGCCGTCACCGACCGGAATCGGCTGGGCCAGTTGCGGTGCCCTGTTGCATTGGCCGATCGTGGCGACCAGCGCGTCGGGCAGTTCTCCCGTCAACACGGAGAGCCGGTAAAGAGCCAGTTTCTGTTGGGCCTGTAAAGGTGGAACGGCGGCACGCAAGGTTTCGTACTGGGCACTGGCTCGCGAAACGTCCATAGCCGTACCTCTTCCGGCACGAGTCAACTGACGGGTGGAATCCAGAAACTGCCTTTGCAATTTAACGGAATGTTCGGCAATGATTACCCGGTGTGCCGAAGAACAGGCATCGGCGTACGCTTTGGCCGTGTCGGCGGCAACCGTGACCCGGGCCAGATCGTAGGCCGCTTGTGCCGCTTCGGTATCTGCACCGGCAGCTTCAATACCGCGAGCGATTTTTCCGAACAGATCGACCTGGTAGGAAATGCCGATACCGCCGTCCTGCCGCCACCGATCGGGGTAACGATCGGGCAGTCCTTTGGCGGAGGCCGAAGGACGTCCGAATTCGGGCAACGTGGAAATGTCCACTGTCGGAACGGTACCCATTTCGGCTTCTTCCAGAACGGCCCGGGCGCGAGCCAGATTGGCTGAGGCAACGCGCAAATCGGTATTGGCGACGAGCGCTTTTTCAATCAGTGAAGTCAAAACAGGATCATCGTACAGTTTCCACCAGTGTTCGGGAAGCGGCTCTTCCCGGAATCCTTTTTCACGGGCACCGGCAAACGGCGCAGACGCACCCGGCCGGTTGATGGTTGCGTTTTCGGGAACGGTGTAGTCCGGCCCGACTGTCGTGCAACCGGTCAGAACGGCACTGACGAGTAACGGTATCGCGCCAGTGGTCAGTTTGGCAAATCGCATAGTCGTCCTCATTTGACAGAAGATCCACGACCGGCGACGGTCACTTTTTCCCCGGGGTAGACCTCGACCGTGACGGTTTGACCGGCCACCAACGATACGTTTGACGGCAAGTTGTCGAATTCGACGCGAACCGGAATGCGCTGAACCAGCCGAACCCAGTTGAAGGCGGGATTGATGTTTTGCAGCAGTTTGCCCCCCTTGGTACGTTCCCGGTCTTCGATACCGCGCGTGATACTGTGAACGTGACCTTCCAGAACATCGTCGTTACTCATCAGTTTAATTGTGGCACGGTCTCCTACCTGGATGTTGGGAAGCTTGGTTTCTTCAAAGTATCCTTCAGCATAATACGAATGACGATCTACCAGTGCCATGACGGGATGGCTGGCGGTGACGTAAGAACCGGTACGAAGATCCAGGTTGGTCACGATACCGTCCACGGCAGCGACCACTTTGGTGCGGTCCAGGTCGAGCTGCGCCTTGTCGCGGTTGACGACGGCTTCAAGCAGGGCGGCCCGGGCTTCTTCAACGCGGGACTGGCCCTGTTCGGTCACTTCGGCCGCGACCAGGTCTTTCAGCTCCCTGTTGCGGTTGGCTTCACGGATGGCTTGAGCCAGCGTGACTTTCGCGGCTTCTTCAGCCGCCTGTGCCTGCCGCAACGCCAGTTCGAATCGGGCAGGGTCAATTTCGAACAAGACGTCCCCCACGTTGACTTGCTGGTTGTCGACGACGTTGATTTTGACGACCTGGCCGGTGACGTCGGGCGCTACCTGGACGACGTCCGCCTTGATACGACCGTCTCGCGTCCAGGGGTCGTTTTCATAATGTATCCAGAGACGCCAACCGATGAACAAGGCGACCAGTACCACGACCAGAGTGACGAGGTAGCGCCTGACGGCGGAAAGGGAAATGCTTGAGAACATGATTTAAGACCTGCCGAGATTGAACAAAGTAACCAATACGCCTAATACGACCAAAAACAGGGCAACGTCGAACAGGGGGGGATGCCAGACGTGTCGGTAAAAGCCCTTGCGCGCCAGAAACAGGCTGATCAGACGCGTGACGACAAGCGAGAGCAATGACGTCAGCATCAGCCAGGGAAAATACATGCCGAAAAAACTGAATTCACCAGTCATACGCTTTCCTTTAAAACCAGAGAATGGGGAGAATAGGGCGCCGCTTCGGGAAACAGATCGTGCCGGATACCGGTCAGGGCTGCGACAGCGGCGTTTTGCCGGATGCGGGACGGCATGATGAAGACTTGCTGCAACAGGCCGTCGATTCGGGAGAGCATCACGTCCTGTTCGTTTTCTGCGTGCGACGATTTGCCGAAATAGGCGGAGAGCTCTTCCAACAGCGGTTGGATAGTGACACCGTTCCTTTCAAGGCGCGAACGCATGTGCATCAGATAAACCATGTTCATGCCGATGCGCATCTGCTTGAAGAGTGAGGAAATGACGTTGTCTTTTTCCGTGCCCAGCCCGGCAAGACGCGGTGCGATGAGGCTGATCCGGTCGATCATGCGTACGGTAGTCTGAATGACCGGCGGTGATTTGGCGGAGCCGGCCAGACGGACGATATCTTTTCTGACGCTTTCCAGCAGGCGTTTGGTTGTCCATTCAGCGTCGAACGATCGGAAGATCATCGCGGAGACCAGGGCCATGACAATGCCGAGACATTGGGCGAAGACTTGTCCGTTAATAAAAGACGTCGCATTCGCCATATCCAGATCGTACATAGTCGTCGTCGACCAGATACCCATCATCAAGATGGTCATGCCGAAGCCGGTGGCAGGGCGGGCCATGAAAACGCCGACGATGAGGATACAGGGTGCCAGGAGCAGCATAAGGGTTTCGAACGAGTGGGTGCTGTACATCACGATCAGAAGGTAAAAGCCTGCCAGCGGAAGGGAATAAATCGTAAAAAGCAGTACTTTCTTAAGCGCAGCAACGGAGTTGTCGTTCCGGATAAAGGAAAGATAGAAAATACTGGTCATCATCGGGGCGCAGAAGCCTGCATTCCAGCCACTGGCCACCCATAAAAGAGACGCCAGCATGATGGAAAACACGGCTGAAGCCGAAACGAAAAACGCCAACCGCCGGTCTTTGTGCAACGCGCTTAACGGAACCGGTACCGCTTTCGGGGCGCCTGACGCCACACCGTGCAAACAGTCGTCAATGGCCCGTCGCTGATCGGCCCGGCTCTCGCAAAAAGAGATCAGTTTTTCCAGGTCGGTTGCCAGGTGTACGAGCAGGGCTTCGTCCCATGCGGCCTGGGGAGTAATGACCGGCGTGCCGTTTTTGATCCGTTCGCGCAACCACTGCGCACTTTCCGGGGAACAGGTGTCCTGCTGTATCCAGACGGCTACGTTATCCAGTAGATAGCGCCAGTAGTCGGGCAATTTGTCCGCTTTTTTCAAGGTCAACACACTGTCTTCTATCGACGAGACCAGGGGAATCATGACAGTCAGCCGATCTTGTAACAATCGGATGTTGGCGACGGCCCAGCGTTCGTTGGAAGCGTCATGGGGAAGATTGGCGGACAGCAAGCGCAAGTCTGTAATGATCCGGGCCGCCGTCAGTCGAGGGGTGTTGCCCACCGGGGTCTCACCAGTCAGAACGAGTTGGATCCACTGCCGAATGTCTTTCCACACCTGATCCATTCGTTTCACGACGACAGGGCCGATGTTCTGGGGAAAAACGAGACTGTGTACCAGGATGGCGCAGAAAAACCCGATACCGGTTTCTTCGGCACGGGCGATCGCCATATCAGTGATGTACTGGACATGGATAAAATTCAAATCGCCTAGCACACCGAAAATGATGACGGGTACGGTAAAACCGGCGACGGTATAGGCATAAGCGTCCGTCGTTCTTTTCAGCATCGAGAAATACATGCAGCCACCGACCCAGAGCGCAATCAGGAAAGACAGCAGCAAAGTGTAGTTGACGAACGACATGAGCAGAAAAATGGAGGCAACCACACCCACCAGTGTCCCTACCAGTCGGGAGAGACCACGGACGAATACGCTGCCCGCCATAGACTGGGAGATGATGCAGGTTGCCATCGGCGCCCAAAACGGCCGGGGCAGACCGATCCGGAGAGCGATGTACAACGCCAGTGTAGCGGCTAGAAAACACTTCAAGGCAAACAGCAGTTCACCTGAAGTCGGTTTTTGTAAATAAGCTTTCCACATACCCTTTAACCGAGCTTGATGGTCTTGCCAAGTCGGTCGAGTACGCGCAGGCAGGCTTTCAAGTCAGCTTCGTCAACGTCTTCGAAAAGCTTGCGGCGAAAAGGCAACATGGCTTCGCCGATCTGCCTGACTCGTTCCCGACCGTCTTCGGTCAAAGTCAGCAACCGGGCCCGCCGGTCGCTGGCGTCTTCTTCGCGAGTGAGCAGTTCAGCAGCGATCAACTGGTCTATGACCCGCACGACCGACGAAGGGTCAAGGCCGAGTGCTTCAGCCACTTCTCCGGGTCGTACGCCGTCGCCCATCTGATTGATCATGACCGCAGGCCACGCGGTCGCCTGAGAAAGACCGTATTGGGCGGCTACCTTGTCGGCAGCGGTTTTATAAGCGCGGGCCACCCGTGTCAGAGCATGGGTGAGTCGCATCAGTAACTGATCTTGATGGTTCATGCCGGTTAAATAGTTTGCATGTCAAATATTAAGGTGTTAAATATTATCATTTCAACTAGTGATGTCAATCATTTTTTTGTTACGCTCCCTGTTGGATGCAACCATGGGCGGGAATTGATTACGCCGCTTTTTCGTAGCAGTCCACTTTCCCGTCGGCCGGTGGTGGAGAATAAGCCGGAGCGTCGGGAAAGAGATCGCGACGAATACCGGCCAATGCCGCAACGGCACCGGTCTGGTGGACACCGGACGGCATTAGTGAAAGCCGGTAAAGCGTCACGTCGATTTGTTTCAGCAACGCCTCCTTGTCCGCTTCCGGCAACGCTTTTTTCTGCCGGAAAAAACCGGACAATGGTTCCAGTAGAGAATGAACGTACAATCCCTGCCGGATCAGTTTAGGCTGAAGGCGCAAAAGCCGCGTCATGTTCAGTCCGACGCGCAAATCTGAAAGAATGTTCATGGCGGAAAGATAAGCGGGCATGCCCGCCGTCCCCGTTTTGTGTGCCGCGGCCAGCCTGGGCGCCAGAAGACTGACTCCGTCAACCATCCGGACAGTGACAGCCATGACGGAAGGTGCCCGGTCGGCCTGTCCCAGCCTGGCAATGTCGTTCCACATCGTATGAACCAGACGGCGCGTCACCGTTTCGAGGTTGACGGAACGGAAAAGCGCAGTGAACAGAACGGCCAGTCCCACGCCGATGGCCTGGCTGACCTGCGAATTGATGAATGAAGTCATGTTGGCCGAACCCATGTCGAACATGGTCAGGGTCGCCAGGGTCGTGAACATGAACGGAATGACTTTAATCAGGGTGGCCGGTTTCGCCAGGTAGGTGCCGAACCAGAGCAGGAAGGGAGCGAACAGCAACACCATCATTTCGAAACTGTGCGCGGACGGCAAAAACAGTAACAGGTAAAGACCGGCGACCGGAGTCGACAGGAGGGTGTAAAAGAACTGCATCTTGAGAACCGGTGTGGGATTGTCCATTGTCGCAAAAAACATGCAGTACATGCCGGCCATCATAGGAGCGGCAAAGCCCGACGGCCAGCCCGAGGCGACCCAGAAAAGGCAGGAGAGTGTCATAGACAGCGTGGCTGCCAGAGCGGAAGAGAGCGCCAGACGCCGATCCACGTGCAAGGTAATCGTCGAGACTTTCGTCTTCCGCATTTCACCGGAAGGCATTTTTCCCGAGAGGCCGACATTGACCTGGCGGCGAAGATCGAAACAGTCTTCGCAAACGTCGACCAGTCGATACAGTCCCGTGATCAGATTGGCCAGCAGCATCTTTTCCCAATCCGCGCGGCAGTCGATGACAGGAAGGGCGTCGTCGATCCGTTTGCGCAAACGGATCGCGCTGGACGGATCGTTTTCAATACCGACAGCAGCCCAGCGGGCAATGTCGTCCAGCAGTGTTTGCCATGGCCGAGGAACAGAATGTTCCCGGTGGCTTCGCAACACGTCCAGACGGTCGTGAACGGCGGACAAAACCGGAACCAGCATGGCGAGCCGATCCTGAAGGGCCCGGACGATGTTGGCTGTCCAGCGCAGATTGGACGTATCGTAAGGCAGATGAGTCGACATCATTCTGAGTTCGGTGATGACTTGGGCAAGTCTGTTCAGATCGACGGGATTGCCGGGGCGATTTTCCGTTTCGGTCAGTACGCCGGTCACCCATTGCTGTGCGTCACGCAGAGCCTGATCCAGACGCTTTAGCACTACATGACCGGCGCTTTTGGGCAATACGAGACTGTGGACCAGCGCGGAACAGGTAATGCCCAACGTGATTTCTTCGACCCGGGCCAGGGCGACGTCGTAAATGGAAGAAATACTCAAGGTAGAAATGTCCACCAGTGAAGGCAACGCGATCAGGGCGACGGAATAACCGCCCAGCATGAAAGCGTAAGCCCGGGGCGTGCGATCCTGTAACGAAATGAAAAGACACAATCCCAGCCACAGGCCGAACGCGAGCGAAAGCAACAGGGCGTAATTGATGAACGTCGGAATCAGGATGACGGTGGCAAGGGCACCGATAATCGTACCGGCCACACGATAAAGGGCTTTGGAACGAACGGCCCCGGCGATCGGTTGGGAAACTACGTAAGCCGTCAGCGGCGCCCAGAACGGGCGCGGCAATCCGAGACGAAACGCCAGGTATAAGGCCAGCATGGCACCGGCAAAACTTTTGAGGGAAAAAAGGAAATCTTCCCGCGAAGGCAATTTGATCATGCCACTTTGTTCGACGCTCTGTGGCGTTCGATCGACTGGCCGAGCGTCTTGAAAACATGCTGGCAGACTTCCAGTTCGACGTCGGTCAATCCCTCCAGAAGTTCACGGCGAAGCGGAATTAAAGCCGCTTCGATTTCCCGGACTTTTTTCCGTCCTTCGTCCGTCAAAAAGAGCAGTCTGGCCCGGCGATCGTGGGCATCGTCACGCCGTTCGATCAGGCCGCTGGCGACGAGCTGGTCGATCAACCGGACGACCGAAGAGGGTTCTATTCCGACAGCGTCCGCGATCACGCCGGGACGTACACCGTCGCCTAACCGGCTGATGGCGACGATCGGCCAGGCAATCGCCTGTGTCAATCCGAAACGGGCCGCCACTTTGTCGCAAGCGGCCTTGTAGGCACGTGACACCTGGGTCATCGTAATCATCAATTCCATCAGGGAACGGTCATTGCCGAGCATTTTTATTTCGCAAGTGAATAGTTCTGAAGCATATTATTCTTATGCGAAGTATATTGTCAAGGTAAAATGGTATTGTCGGCGTCCACTGTTTACTGCGGTTTGCGTCAAAGACGAGGCAAGACGACAAGACACATGAAAATGAAAATGAAAATAGTCCGGGTGAATGGCCGAATGAGCGGACGGGGGGAAGCGGCATGCTGTTTCCGCCGACCCTAACCGCAAAGTCCGGATCGTCCCCGGCGTTTTTTCTTTTTATCCGGAAAAGGGGGAAAAGAAGTGAGGGGTAAGCACGACACGGCTTTGGAACCTGCCGGATTTTCCATTTCGGTGTCCGCTAGTGGTATACAACGAGTAGACCACACCCCAAAATACACGATTTTCCGTTGGTCAAGGCACTGGAAAAACGGATGCCACGACAGGCCGGTGAGTTCCTATCGTTGTTCTGGTGGGCAGGAACAGCCAGTACCCTCGGCGGATCCGCTGCGGTTTTTGCGGTAGAGGAAACCTGCCGAAGGGCGAAAGAGTCGAAAGCGTAAGCGGTGCCGATGAATAAACCGATTCCGGCATGCGCCGATCCGCTTTTTAGAGGAAAATAGGCGTTGCCGGAGACGGTGATGAAACGGATTTGAGGAGGAAATCCATGACGGGTTTGCAAAATCGGATACGCGGCTTGTTCTGCGCTCTTGTTGCTGTGGTCACGATCGCACCGGGTTTCCCGGAAGCGCTCGGGGCAGCGACTCCAGCGGTACCGGAAAAGATCGGAAAAACAGGGTCAGACGAACCGTGTCGTCTGACTCCGCAGGAGAAACACTGGATGCGCAACCCGGAATCGCAGTGGCCGCCTTCCCGGCGCGAGCGGCTCAAGCGATGTGATGACAGACCGGTTGGGCCGGTACCCGGGATAAAAACAGCTCCCGCAAAAGACAACCGGACAAATTGACGGCATGACGTCACAGGCTTAAACGGGTTTTTCCTTTTTAAATTTTGTCGGGAGCTTCGTTTGGACGGTGTCAAAGCGGAAACCGTCATGCCAGGCAGAAGAAAAAACCTGGCTTACCCTGAAACCGGAGTCGCCCGTTTCCCGTCAGCGGCCAAAGCAACCGGTTCAACCAGCCGCCAAAATGGAGTGAATGTGGTTGAAACGGTCACCTGGCAGAAAAGTCACCATCCCGCTAACGCATGAAAAGGCCATCTTTTTAATGGCTGCCCGCATGGCCGGAAGAAAAACGACGGAACTGGCCGGTGCCCGTGTCCTTCAATCGTTTTTCTTTTCGGTGGTTTGCCAAAGGATTTCGACATACCGGTTGATAAGCGAGAGTTGTTCCTTGCTGAATCGGCTGAACTGTTCCCGGGTGACGGTGAAAGGCCAGTCCCCTTTTTTCATCTTCGGCACGACGACGTATTCCGTCTTGTCCTGCTCGACCGCGTGCGGGACAGTCGATGGCGTCTCTCCAATGCCAAACTGGATGTAGGCAGGCGAGACACCCAGGGCGTCGGCCAGTTTTTGCAGGGTGTGGCCCCGGGGAACGGTTTTCGCTTTTTCCCACTTCTGCACAGCCTGAGGTGTGACGCCAATTTTTCGCGCCAGTTCCGATTGACTGATGTTCAGCTCGCGACGACAGGTTTCGATTCGTTTGGCAATTTTGTCCATGAGGAAAAAGTCGACTCTTCCAGGAAAGGGAATTTCGAAAACATTTCTACATATTGTATTACCAAACCGGACTTTCCCATCAAAATAAAATGTAACCAAGCTTTACGGAAAACGTTTTTTCTACGGAAAAGCCGGTTTTGACCGAAAAGCGTTTCAACTGTTTTCCACCATTTCGCCAAGTCGTGCCCGAAGGCCGCTGTATCGCACGGAATGATTTTGCAGACTTTCCGTCAGAACGGATTTTTCGGCCACGACGACCAGCTTCTTTTTTGCCCGCGTCACGCCCGTATAAATCAATTCACGACAGAGGACACGCGATCCCCCGGACGGAAGTAACAGCGTGACCGTGTCGAACTCCGACCCCTGCGACTGATGTACCGTCATCGCGAAAGACGTCTCGTGTTCGCCTAGCCGAACAGGCGAAACCCTTCGGAAGCGACCGTCATCGTGCATAAAGCAAACAGTCAGTTGTCCCGATGCATCCGGCAAAACGATCCCGACGTCACCGTTGAACAACCGGAGAGCGTAATTGTTGCGTCTGACCATGACCGGTCTCCCGACGAACCAGTCGTCCGTTCCGGCGAGGCGGGCGGATTTCATGCCGGACAGAGCTGAAGCCATCAGTCGATTCACCGCTTCGGTACCGAAGCGACCTTCACGCACTGCGCACAAAATGCGTGAACGATTGAATGTGTCGAATATACTGGCGACGTTTTCCGGGTTTTGTCTGACGCAGGCGAAGTAATCCGCATACTGGGTCAGAAGCGTTTTTTCGACGAGGGAAGCCGCCGACGGGGCGGCAGGATCGATCCAGCGCACCGATGCGTCGCGACCCGAACACAAAAAATCCACGGTTTCTTCCGTTCGGCAAGCCCGGATGCCACAGGCCAGTTTGCCGATACCGGAGTCTTCACGAAAGCGATAATTGCGCGTCAGGGTGACGACACTGTCAGCCAGCGGCACCCGCCTGGGCGAAACAGCCGGGAAGAGGGACGTGTCAGGCCGATGACCGGTCAGGGCCTCCAGGTCGTCCCGGCATCGTTCGGTAAACGTGCACTGCGCGGCGAGTTCGGCGAAAACCGATCCGGCTTCCACGGCGGAAAGCTGATCCCGGTCACCCAGCAGAATGACTCTGGCGTGAGGCGGCAATGCGGCAAACAGAGAAGACGCCATCGCCAAATCGAGCATCGACGCTTCATCTACCACCAGCGTGTCCAGCGGAAGCGGATGACCGGCGTGGTAACGGAAAAAAGTTGCGTTACCCGTCATACCGAGCAGTCGATGGAGCGTTCTGGCTTCTTTCGGAACCATCGGTCGCAGATGAAGCGGAAAAAGGGATGCGTGCTGCCCGATGGCTTCCAGCATGCGGGCGGCCGCTTTTCCGGTGGGAGCAGCGAGCATGACGCGGTTTTGGGGGTCGCTTTCCAGAAGGCACGCCAATAAGGCGGCCACCGTCGTGGTTTTACCGGTGCCGGGGCCACCGGACACAATCAGAAGGGAACGGGAAAGGGCCAGCGCAACAGCTATTTTTTGCCAATTGATCAAAGCGTTGTCTTTGGCGGACGGAAACAGGGCGTCCAGCAGGGAACGGACAGTTGCCGTGTCGGTTTTGACGGAGCGGCACATCGTCGACAAGCGTTTTGCCAGTGCACGTTCATAATCGAAATAGCGGTGAAGATATAGACGGTTACCCCTGTCGAGAACCAGGGGTGCGCTGCCGGGGGCGTCGGCTTTTTCGACGACGCCACTGGCCAGCAATTGCCGCCGGACGGTTTGGACGTCCCGGCCGGTGGCTGGATCGGCGAGTTCGGAAAGAGGCAAACAGACGTGGCCCGAAGAGACGGCCAGGCTCAGGCGACACGCAGCGTCTCTTAGCAGGGCAACCGGACGTTCGGCGACCGGATCGCTCCGGTTGTTGTCGCGCATCCACGTCAGCACGTGTTCCGTAAAAGCGCGTGCCAGGAACTGTTCGGGAGTTTCCGGCGAGTATAGAGAATTCATGCGGCTTTATCTCCCCGGGAAAAAGAACGCGGTTTCAATAAACGGTCGAACGCTTCGATGGCGGATTTTTGCGGTTTGTGGAAAAACACGCCAGTAGGCGACCCGTCTGCGTTTTTCCAGCCGGGACGTACCGCTCGGATGAACAGATACAACACGCCACCGAAGTGGACGTCGTAATCGTAATTTTTCACTCTGCAGGAAAGATAGCGGTGAAGGGCGACAGTGTAAAGCAGATACTGCAAGTGATAACCGTGTGTCGTCATGGCTGTGTCGATACCGGCGGCGTCGTAGTCTTCGCGTCGTTCACCCAGATAATTCGATTTCCAGTCCAGTAGATAAAAAAGACCATCCGATTCGAAAACAAGGTCGACGAAACCGTTCAGGTAAGCGGTCGTGTCGGCAAAGGCCAGTTCGGGAATCCGGTAACCCAAGCGTTTCAACAACCGGTTCAGCCGTTTCGGGGACAACCGGGATGAGGCCAGATAAAACGGCCATTCGGTCAGGCGGCGCTTCAGTCCGACCGTATCTAGCGTCAGGCCGTTGAAAAGGGGCGTAGTGGTCACGTTTTCCAGCATATTCAGGGCCATTTTTTTCAGACCGGCCTGATAGTCGTCGCGGCTGAACGGCACGTTTTCTTCAGGCTGTTGCGGAAATCGGGACAGTGCGGTGTCAACGGCTTTGTTCCAGGTAGCCCGTTCGGTAAAGTCGGCGTTTTCAAGGACGGCGTGTAAACAGCTCCCGGCATAAGGGCCTTTCGGAAACAGCAATATGTCGTCCGGAGAAAGCGTAAAGGGTCCCGTTCCGTCTGTTACAGACGGAGCAGTCCAGTTCACCCGTTCGTCGTGATCGCCCGTTTCCGTGTCGTCGATCGTATTTCGCATCAAACCGCTGAAACTGTTCATGCGCCAGGCAACGGTCAACCGTCTGTCAAGCGAAGCTGCCCGGAGTGAAGAGACGGTCATTTCTGTTTGGGTTACTGTGGTGAAGGCGACGGGAGGCAGTTCCGCGACGCTGATAGCGCCGCACCGTTCGGGAAGCCTTTGCCAGGCCTGTTCGATCTTTTCCCGAAAAGCGTCGGTTTCTGCCTGATCAGTTCCCGCCGTTTTCAACAGCCAGTCTTCGGGGCGCCGGCCGTCTCCGGCGACCAGCCAGTTCAGCAGGCTGCGCTGCGATTGGGCCGTTTTCAGCTTTTCCTTTCGGGTGAAATAACAACCAGCTGTCAGATAACAGCGATAAATCGCCCGGGTCAGCGCGACATAGATCAAGCGCAAGCCTTCGGCAGCCCGTTCAAGGGTGATCTGTTGCTTTAAGATGTCCCGTTCGTCATTGGAGAGTTTCCGATAATCAATCACGGACTCATGGCCGGCGTGATATTCAAGGCCTTCTTCTGCCGAACTGCTGCGGTTGGTCGGTGTGTCCCAGAGCAATGGACAGAAGACGAACGGAAATTCGAGTCCCTTGGAACGGTGCACCGTCATAACTTGTACCAGATTGCTGTCCGTTTCCAGTCGCAATTCCTCTTCTTCAGCGGATTGGGAAGTGTCGCGGCGTGACTTAAACCACTGCATCAATTTGTCGGGTGCGTCACCTGTCGGGTTTTGCCGATGGATCAGTTCCAGCAAATGGGCCAGATTGGTCATGCGCCGTTCTCCATCCGGCAACGTCAACAGCCGTGCAGCGACCCCTTCACGGACGATCAGCCAGCGCAAGGCGTGACCTGCCCCTTTTTTCAGCCAGGCGTCGCGGTATTGGGCAAAACGCTCGAGCCAACCGGTCATGGCGGCTTCATCACTGCCCAGGGCTTCAACGGTGCGGGAATCGGCCCCCAGCATTTCGGTAGCCAGTGCAGCCATCAAAAACAGAGGGCTTCCGGGAATGAACAAGGCGTTCAATACGCATTCCAATTCTTGCGCCTCGCGGGAATGGAAGACGTTTCCGGGAGAGAGTGAAACACTGCCGATACCGCGTTCGGCCAATAGCCGGCGAACGAGTGCCGCTTCGTGATGACTGCGTACCAACACGGCGACGTCACCGGCACCGACCGGTTTTGTTCCGATCGTTAATTCTCCTTTTTGGCCCGCCGTGATCAATCGGGCAATTTCATCGGCCATGACCCCGACCGAACGGGTTTTGGCTTCGGCGCGTTCGAGCAAACCCCGACTTCGATCGGGCAGTGTCCAGATACAAATTGCCTTTTCTCCCGCCTGTTTTGCCAGGCCGGTGGTGTCGTTTAAAGGGGGCAAATCGTGTTGACCGGCCCGCACCGGCAGAAAGTCGAGCCCGGAATGAATGAAAGACTTTCTGTTGAGCGAAAAGAGACTGTTACAGCCATCAATCAGGGCAGTGGTGGAACGATAGTTTTCCAGCAGAGTATAACAGGCAGCGATTTTTTCTCGTGCCGTGAAATAGGTGTGGAGATCGGCGTTTCTGAAACTGTAAATCGCCTGTTTAGGGTCGCCCACCAAAAAAACAGTCGACTCCGGATTACGGTAAATTTGGGAAAAAAGGGTGTACTGAAGAGGGTCGGTATCTTGAAATTCGTCAATCAGGGCGGCAGGGAACTGCTGGCGCAAAGCTTCGGCAAGCCACGGCATACCCGGGTCGTTCAAAGCGTCATAAAGATTGATTAGCATGTCGGTAAAAGCCAGGACACGCCGTTCGTGTTTTTTTTCTTTCAGGGAAGCGGTCGTTTCACGCAGAAAGCGTTTTAATAAACCGTAATAAGCCGCTTCCAGTCCGGTTTCCGTTTCCCGGCAACGGACAATCAGTTGTTCAGCCAGATCGAAAAAAACGTGGCAGGGCACCTGTTTTCCCTTCCGCGTCCCATCGGTTATTTTCGATACCGTCATCAGTTCGGTTTTATCCGTATTGTCGATCAAAGCCAGCGGATCACCGGTCGCGAAAAAACGGTCGAAAGCATGGCTGGCACTGTCGATGGCGCGCAGCTTGTAACGGCCCTTGTTTAGGCAACCGTTTGCGGCCGCGTCGTTTAACAGTGCCGTGACAGTTTCTTTCTCGGACGCCCAGCATTGTGCCGCCTCGGAAAAGGCTTTTTCCAGGGGAACGCTTTGCGTCTGATTTCCGTTTTCTTCCGTATCGGGCCATTTCACGGTCGCGAGCGGTTTTTTCTGATGACGCCGAAAGAGGGTGACGAGTTTTTCGGGCGTGATTTTCCGTTTTTCCAGCCACGCCGAAAAAGCGGCCGAGAGTCCAGAACCGGCGAGATGGCGACGCCAGAAATCGTGAACGGCTTCCAGGACCAACTCGCTGTCGTCCGTTTCCGTTCTGACGGAAAACGCCTGTCCGGCAGAAAAAGCCGACAGGGCCAGTGCGTGCTGGCAAAAACTGTGGATCGTGAAAATGGAAGCCTGGTCAAAAGTTCGGAAAGCCAGACGTAACGTCAGGGCCAGCTCTTTCGGATCGTGCCCTTTAGCGATTAGTTTGTCCGTCAGGGTTTTGACAAACGGGTCTTTAACAGTCCCTTCGCGACCTTCCAGCAATGCCAATGCCTGTTCGATCCGGTTGCGGATGCGTTCCCGCAGTTCGTCGGTAGCGGCCCGGGTAAAGGTCACGACCAAAATTTCCCGAACTTCCAGTTTTTTTTCCAGCAGCAAACGCAGATAAAGACCGCTGATATTCCAGGTTTTACCGGTACCGGCCGATGCCTCGATCAGTGTCCAACCGGTCAGCGGCGTTGCACACGCATCGAATTCATGCACCGGTTTCATGGCTTTCCTCTTCAAGATGGGCAAACAGCGGGCCAAACACCCTTTCGGCCAGAGCGGTAAAGCGCGCATCGAGCGGGTCGTCCACTCCACGCGTCGCCAGCCGGTTGAACGGGTCGTTTGCTTCTCCCCATGCCCCGTTTTTCCATGACGTCCATTTTTCGCGCGCTTTCCCGATTTGACCGTGGGAACGGACATACTCCCACGCCGAATTCGGGAAAAAAGGAAGCGGTTTCACAAGCCCTTCCCGGTAAATGCCGAGCAAATCGTGCAAGGCCGTCAGCGCGCCCTCATATGGTTTCACGACTGTTTGGCCGTTCCGGTAATACCAGAGGGAGTACCGGGACACGCTTTCTGGAGCGCACGCGTTTAAAAAAAGGTGTTCTATCCAGTCTGCAAGACAATTTCTGGCGCTCGCTTCATCGAAGCGGTAACGGAGTAAACCGTTTTCCGTCAAACCGGTCAGCGATCCGGTCAGTGTCCACACTTCGCCGTCCAGATCGAATGACAGTGTTCTGACCAGTGGCGGCACAGGACGACTGCCCAGTGCTGCCGAAAGTCCCTGCGTGAACGCAGCCAGTTCCATCATTTCGCTGTGCAAGAGATCGTGGCCGATGCGTCCGGCAGGAAATTCATTGCCCGCCATTGCAGCCGCTTCGATGTCGTCTTGCGACACGCCTTCCAGATAGAGCGGCAACAAGCGCTCAGCCAGTCGACGGCGTGCTGCCCGGTCTACGACAAACGGTTCGGCCACCGGCAACGCTTCTTCACGACGGGGAAAATCCAGTCCCAGCCGGTATCGCATCAAGTAGCGGCAGGGATGGTGGAAAAAACGGATCAGTTCGGACAGACCGACCGCTTGCCAAGCCGTGTCCGGAGGCGACAACCGATCTATAAAAAAGGGAGACGTGCCCCGGTCGAAAAAATCGTCTCCGGTCTCCGCTTCGTCATCGAAGTCGCCGGTTCCCAACGGATTGTCCCTTTTCGCAGGCAAGCCGTTTCGTTCAAATCGTCTCTGCAACGCTTCGCACAAATCGGTGCGGAAACTGACCAGGTGCTTGCCGCTCCTGCCGTCGAAATACCGGGGCGAAAAAGGCTGGAGCGGGTGTTCGGTCACCAGGCGCCTGCGGGCCACTTCACGGGCGGCTTCCCCCGTACCGTTTGCCAGTGCGGTAACGCAGGCGTCGAGTAGTTCGGTCACCAAAATAGAAGGCGGCCGGACTGAATTGTCACGGATACTTTTGCCGGTATAGCTAATGTAGAGGCTTTTTCTGGCCGAAAGAATCAGATCGAGAAAAACGTTTCGGTCGGTCACTCTTGAATTCCGGTCGTTTTTGCGGGGGAAAAGGCTGATCAGATCGAATTCGTGCACGGAGACGTCCGCCGGGAACCTGTCATTGTCCAGTCCGACAAGATAGAGGTGGTCAAAAGGCAAATTCCGCAGCCTGTCCATCGGTGCGAACGTCACGGCTCCGGCTGGAACGCTGCCCTGTCCGGTGCCTTCCAGTGCCCGTTCCAACGCTTGCCGGGCGATAGGAAAGCTGATTTCGAACCCGGCATCGGCTTCGGCCATGTTACCGTACCCATCGGCGATACACGTCCGGACTTCCCGATCGAAGTCGATCGTTTCTGCCGACAGGGTGGTAAACGTGGTCAGGACGTCATACCAGGTTTGTTTCCAGCCATCGGCTGTTTTCGGGCGCGACAGACGCTGTTTTAGATCCCGGATCGCCTCGATGAAACGCCACAACTGACCCAGTTCAACGGCATCGGACCCTGAAGGAGAACCGACGGGAAGCCGTCCGGCAAAAGGAAGCCGTTCATGATCAGGCAAGGCGTACGCCAGAAAAAGCCGGTGCAGTCCGTCATGAAAACTGTGACCGTCTTCTCCCGGCAAACCGAATTCCGATTTGTGAGGACCGTCCAGTCCCCAGCAAATACCGGCGTCGTTTAGCCAGTCGCGTATCCGTTTCAGATCGTTGCCGAATCCGAACGAAGCGCCGACCACCGGTTGCATCAACACATCGACGACACCGGATGCCGAAAAGCGGGAAGACGCCAGAGTCAGGACATCCAGCAGAGCACGGGAAACCGGATTGATGCGGTTGTCCCGGCGTCCGGTGATGACGTAAGGAACGGCAGGAGCCGAATCGCTGTGGCCGAAAACGGCATCGATCAGTGGAGACGCGTTTTCCAGATCAGGCGTGACCACGAGAATACGGCCGGGAGAGAGCGCTTTGTCCAACGCGAAGCGTCTTAACAGCTGGTCGTGCAGAATTTCGATCTCCCGGGTCAACGAGTGGGCAACGTGAATTTCCAGACTCTCGTCTTCGGACAGATGCGAAAGGGAACCCGGTTGCAGTTCCGTGAGATCGAGAATGGCGTTCTGGAGATGTGACAGGAGGGTTTCGTTTCCGTCTGGTCCGGTATACGGGACGAATTGGTCGTTTTCCTTTGCAAAAGGCTCGAGCTGAAGCATCAGGGCCTCGATGGAGGCTTGACTTTGTTTTCCCCACGAAGCCAGCAGATTGTTGCCCGTTTCGTAATAAAGGTCTTTCTGGCGACGCGCCAGCCAGGCGAGACGGCGGGAATCGACCAGATCGAACCAGTACTCCCGGCAGGGGTTTAACACGTACAATTCAATGTCGATCCATTTTCCCAGTTGCCGGAGCCGGTTGAGATGTTGCGGCGCAATGGCCGGTTCACAAAAGAGATGAATCCGTTCAGGCAGGGGCGAGATCCCTTTTTCTTCTCCGGATTCTAAAAGCGCGAAAAACCGTTCTTCGGGAGATTGTTCCAGTGTTCCCGTTTCCCGGGCAATGCACTGCCAGAGCTGCGATTGCCAGGCTTGATCGTCTTCGGCCGATTGCTGCTTTTTATGGCCCGGAGGGACGATGGCGACCTTTTCACCTTTTGCCCAGGCCGACAGCCACTCCGGTCGGTAGAGGGCGTACTGTTCGAAAAGCGACGCGATCCGGCAGGCCAAATCGTACCTCATGACTTCGTCGCACCGGGACAGGTACGTGGTGATACGGGGATGGGAAACCGTGAACGCCGGGTTTTCAAGCCAGCGCAGAATCCGCCAGGAAAGCACATCGGACGCAAAGGGGGACGTTTCCGAAACCGGCATGACCCGAGCGATCTGGCGCCAGAGCCACTGTGCCAGAAAGGAAAATTCGACGTGAGCACAAACTCCGAAGACGTCAGCTATGGCCATTGCCAGGTACCGCTTGACTGCCGCACTCGGAACAATAATCTGTTCAGCGTCGAAAACGGAGGCGTTTGTCAAGGCGAGCTTTTCCAGCAGCGCTTTCAACAGCACTTCAAAACGATTGGATACATTCAGGTTCAGCATTCAAAAAGTCGCGATCGGTCGTCACAGGTACCCGGTTACCGGAATGCGACCGGTACCGTTTTGTCCGTACAGACCGCAATCCTTGCATACCGGATTGTACAACCACGGAGTATCATATCGTACAATTGTACCCAAACCGGGCGGTTGGTTGCGGGAACAGGCCACTTGGAAAACGATGACATCAGCCAACGCGCCTTTCCGAAGACGGAGGAACCGGCAGGAGCGCGGGTCCGGACGGGAGAGTAACGAACCGGGCAAGCGAAAAGCGTTTCCACAGGAATACGATAGTGACGCGTTACCCTTGACGGGAGACGGATTTTGCCGCATCGCTTTTTGCAGCACCCTCGTGTTCGGTTCATCCGGATGGGATTGAAAAGCGGAGTCGGGGACGAAAAGGTCAGGTTATCCGGTGGCGGTCTCTTTTTTTGAAAAAAGAAAGACCCTGACTGGTAACGCCGTTTCCGGAGGAGACGGCTGTTTTGCCGGCGTCGCTTTTTCAAATGTGACGGTTTAACTGATCCGGCGATACTTGAAACAGGGCTTCCCGGATAACCCGGTTGATTGATCCGTACCACCCTTGGGGTGGTCTCTTTTTTGACCCGACATGCTTGCTATCGTTAATATCGTTTTGCCGGTTTTCGCGCTGATTGTCGCAGGTTACGTGTTGCGACGCCGGGAAATACTCGGTCAGAACGCCTGTACCGAACTGAACCGTTTCGTCGTCTATCTGGCGCTTCCGGCACTCATGATCGACGTCATGGTCAACAGTTCATGGAAAGAACTGTACCAACCGGCTTTTTTCGCGGCCTTCGAACTGGCTGTTTTCATCATTTTCTTTGCTGTACTGGCGTTTCACTGGTTTAGAACAAAAAATTTGACGTCTGCCACGATTGACGCCACGTCCGCTTCGTATGCCAATACCGGCTATATCGGTTTACCGCTTTGTGCACTGACTTTCGGTGCCGACAGACTCGGGCCGGCGATGGTGGCCGCCATTCTGACCGTTTCCGCCAATTTCGCGGTTTCCATTGTCTTTATCGAGGCCGGTTCCCAATCGGGTCAAAGCGTCGTGACGACGCTGAAAAACGTCGGCCTCTCGCTTTGCAAAAATCCGTTGATTGCCGCGCCGGTCGTCGCCGGTCTCTTTTGCGCAACCGGCTTGTCATTGCCTCACGGTGTTGCCCAGTCGATCAAGCTCCTGGGTGGGGCGGCCAGTCCTTGCGCCCTGGTCGCGACGGGTCTCTTTCTCGCCCAGCGACAGGAAAGCGCCAGTTCGGCTGTGGCTATCGAACTGGTGATGCTGAAACTGGTGGTACAACCACTGATCGCCTGGTATTTCGCCTTTCATGTATTCGACATGCCTCCGCTTTGGGCCAGATCGGCTGTCATTTTGTCGGCGCTTCCGACCGGAACAGGGCCTTTCATGCTGGCCGAACTCTACGGCAAGGGTGGCGGCATTGCGTCCCGAACGATTTTCCTGACGACGGTTTTCGGCGTCGTCACCCTGTCGGTCTGGCTGATGATCTTATAACGACGGTTTGTTTTCACAAAACGGCCGGAACGATTGACCTGGACGGGCCGCCGCCTTTCCGTTCGATGCCGGTGTCACCGAAGCGTACCGGCGACGTTCTGAAAGCGCGACTCCGAGGCGCCCCGACCATACCGGTTCCCGGTCGTCAGGCAAAATAACAGATGAAACAGGAAGCGTAATCGGCCCGGTCCTTAAAGGACAGCGATTAACGAGTTGACTTTTCAGGTGTTTTGGCTCCAGACTGAAGGCAACGTCCCGGACGACGGAAACCGGGCCGATCCTGGCCGGGCCGGTCGTGCCGGAATCAGTTATTTCGTTCGATGGAGGAAAGCGTGTGAGACCCATTTATTTCCCGGGTTGCAAATACACGATCCATTCACGTTCCGGCAGCCAGAAAATTCGCAATTATCTGTGCAGTCGGCATGGGTTGACGCCAACAGGTTGTTGCAGTGTACACCTTGACAGGATAAAAAAAGGGGACACGGTCGTTTACGTTTGCCCGACGTGCGGCACTTTCATTCGCGAATACACTCCCTTTGCCGAAGCGGTCAGTGTTTGGGAAGTGCTGGAAAACGACGAAGCCTTTCCCTGGCCCGATTTTCGCGGCGAAAAAATGACGGTGCAGGATTGCTGGCGTGTTCGCGACAATCGTCCTTTACAGAACGCTGTTCGTCACATTCTGAAACGCATGCACATCGAAGTCGTGGAGGTGGAAGACGCGTTTGAGCAGACGGACTTTTGTGGTGTGTCGTTTTTCAAACCTCGCGCTTTGCGCTATGAAAAATTCGCTCCTCACCGGTTTGTCGATTTGGCGCAGGACAAGTTCGTTGTCCTTCCGGCAGAAGAACAGGCGAAACGGATGAAAACGTACTGTTCCCGGTTTACGACGGAAAAGGTGGTTTGCTACTGTACGGGATGCCTGGAAGGCCTTTGTCTGGGCGGTGTGCAAGGCATCCATCTGATGGACAGGGTGACTGCTTGTCTTTAACGGTTGTCTCGTTGTGATCCGTGCCGTTTTCGGCCGATCCGGCGAAACCGGATTGGACTCAAGATGCCTTCCCGTGTTTCATGCGGCGTCGCTGATCTGGAAAGCGAAAGCCGTCCGGTTTTCGTCGGCAACGTCAAAGGAAGCCGTTGCTCTGATGCAACGCACCGGAAAATAACCGAAGCGGGACAGTAAACAGCATGGCCGATCCCTGTCGAGTCGGGGTATCCGGCCGTTTCGCCATGACTTGCTCTTCCGGGATCGGCAGAGGGCCACTGCCCCGGTTTGACCGTTCGGACACGACTGAAAGCGATGCCGTAGACCGTTATACCGTATCGCCGGCTTTCAGGCGCATGAAAAGAGGCGGCCGACGATTTCCTCTTTGACGAAGGACACCCTGGACGGTTCGGGAATGAACACTTTGCTTTTTCGCGCCCCTCTGCGAAGCTGATCCCGGCTGGCAGGAGCACGGTTTTGACAGCGAGTCTATTCCCTCGAAGACGGCGTCGGCCGGCCTTTCCTGTCGGATCGCAACGACGTTTAAGTGGTTAATCAGTCAAAACGGTTCTGTCGGGTATTCCGTTTCCTCTGTCGTTTTAAGTCTCGTCCGGTACCGATGGTCCGTCACCGCCGGTTTCCGGACAGCCGGAAACGCGGGATTCCCTTTCGTTTTTCGCCCAACCTGGAGACACGGTTTTCGCGGTAGCAAACGAATCCGGTAAAATGATGCGGCGGCTGGCCGGTAAAATCGGCTCGTTTTCTCGTCAAAATCTGCAGCTGTAGGTCGATTGGTCCGACTTCGGCAGTGTCGACCTTCGGAAAACGGAGTGTCGCAACAGGGGTGTCCGGACAAAAAAGAACGTCTTTTTGATCCACTAAAGCATTTCGGCCTGGCACCGGTGATAAAAACACACAATCCGGACGATGACGGCAACGGTAAAAACGACATTGGAAAAGAATTCGGCCAATACGGTCTGACCGTTCTCGCGGAAACCCCAGCCGGGCATCGTCTTCTTTTCCGGAAAAGGCCAATCCGGTTGTGATGAGATCGGAAGGCGAACGTTTCGTTTCAGCCCGGGAAAAGGAAACAGGACACAGTATGCGTTATTATCAGAACAGATCGTTTTCCGCCGTTTCGTTGACCGTGGTGGAAGAAAACGGTGACATCGTTTACATTGGATTCGGAGACGACGCCGGTCGTGCGACAAAACGGGAGACGCCGGTTATTGCCGAAGCCTTTTCCCAGTTGTCCGCTTATTTCGACGGACGGCTGAAAACGTTCAGTTTGCCGTTGAAACTGTCCGGTACGCCTTTCCAGCTGAAAACCTGGGAAGCGTTGAAAACCATTCCCTACGGTGAAACGAGGAGTTATCGCGACATTGCACGGCAGATCGGAAACGCACAGGCGTGCCGTGCCGTCGGCATGGCGAACCACCGCAATCCGGTCTCTATTGTGATACCGTGCCACCGTGTTATCGGTGCAAACGGTTCACTGACGGGTTACGGCGGAGGGCTACCCATCAAGGAGTGGCTTCTGGCGCTGGAAAGCCATTACGTGCACGAGAGGCATGACTCGTCGCGCTAAGGGAGACTCCCGGCGCCCCTGTCCGTCGTGATTGCCGGAATAACTGGACTTTACTGAAAACCGTTTCGTCATGCGAAGAAGAACAGGCAACCGATAGGTTTGCCTCCCTCCTTTCCGACATGACGCAACTGGTCTTTTCTTCCTTTCAATCATTACTCTGGCGCTAACGATTGAGCGATCCGCTTAATTGATGGCCGCCTTTTTGTTTCGTATGCTGACGGCATCAAGTGGTCGTGAAAGGAGAAGGCTCATGTTGCAACCTACCGCATCGCCGGCGAGATGGGACACCCGGCGGCAGAAAAAACGGCGTCGTCTGGACAGTCTCGGCGTGGCCGGAAAAGTCTTGCCGCCGGATGATATGGTAACCGCGCTGGAAAAACTGATTGCGCCGGGTGAAAAAGTCGTTTTGGAAGGAAACAACCAGAAACAGGCGGATTTCCTGGCCCGCATGCTCTCGGCAACCTGTCCCGAGACACTGCACGATCTGCACATGATCATGCCCAGTGTCAGCTTGCCCGAACACCTCGATCTGTTTGAAAAAGGCATTGCCCGGAAAATCGACTTTTCTTATTCAGGCGCCCAAAGCCTGAGGATGGCCCAGCTGTTGGAAGACGGTCTTCTGGAGGTCGGTGCTATTCACACCTACATCGAGCTTTACGCGCGGCTTTACGTCGATCTGATCCCGGACGTGGCCCTGGTCGCCGCTTACAAGGCCGACCGGAAAGGCAATCTTTACACCGGCCCGGGTACGGAAGACACACCGGCCCTTGTCGAAGCGACGGCGTTCAAAAACGGGATTGTGATTGCACAGGTTAACGAACTGGTCGATGACGAAGCCGATTTACCACGCGTGGATATTCCAGGATCCTGGGTCGATTTCGTTGTGAGAGCCGACAAACCGTTTTTCATCGAACCGCTTTTCACCCGCGATCCTCGCCTGATTAAACCGGTTCATATCCTGATGGCCATGATGGCGATCAAGGGCATTTATGCGAAACACCAGGTGCAATCGTTAAATCACGGGATCGGATTTAATACGGCGGCTATCGAACTGCTGTTACCGACTTATGGCGAACGATTGGGACTGAAAGGGAAAATCTGCAAACACTGGACACTGAATCCGCATCCTACCTTGATTCCGGCGATTGAAAGCGGGTGGGTTGAAACGGTTCACTGTTTCGGTGGCGAACTGGGTATGGAGGATTACATCGCGGCCCGGCCCGATGTTTTTTTCACCGGTGCCGATGGCACAATGCGGTCGAACCGGGCTTATTGCCAGATGGCGGGCCAGTACGCCGTGGACATGTTCATCGGTTCCACGCTACAAGTCGACGGCGCGGCCAATTCCTCGACAGTAACCAAAGGACGCATTTCCGGTTTCGGCGGTGCACCGAACATGGGCCATGATCCGCATGGACGTCGACACGCCACACCGGCTTGGCTGGACATGATAGAAGGAAACGATCCGTTGGAACGCGGCCGGAAACTCGTCGTACAAATGGTCGAAACCTTTCAGTCAGGAGCGTCGCCGACCTTTGTGGAAAGCCTGGATGCCGTCGACGTCGCCCGCGAATCCGGTATGCCGCTGGCACCGGTCATGATTTACGGAGACGATGTGACGCACGTTTTGACGGAAGAGGGTATTGCCTACCTGTATCGTGCCCGATCTCTGGAGGAACGCAAGGCGATGGTTGCCGCGGTGGCAGGCATTTCTGACGTCGGCATGAGCGTAAATCCCGAGACAGTCAAACGGTTCAGGCAGGAAAACAAAGTCGCTTTTCCGGAAGACTTGGGCATTACCCGTACCGATGCGACCCGTTCGCTTTTGGCTGCAGGCAGTGTCGCCGAACTGGTCGAGTGGTCGGGAGGGCTTTACAACCCACCGGCCCGGTTTAGGAGTTGGTGATGAATGACTCGGTTGCATGCCTGCCTGACGGACGCCCGGAAAAGCTTGCGGCGTATCTGGCGGAAAAAGCGGTCACCGCCCTGATGGACGAAGCGCATCTGACACCCAAGCCCGGACTCGTCGACTGTCGCGGTTCCGGCTCGCACGACGACATGGATTTGGCATTGCTGGAAGCGTCTGCGAAAAGCCTGGAGCCGGTCTTTACCGCAATGGCGCTTTCAGGTTGGCACCGGCTGCCCGATACCGCCTTGAGACGGCGAATCGGTGCCATCGGCCGGGACGGTGAAAAAACGATGATGGCCGTAACCGGCGGGATCAACACGCATCGGGGAGCCATTTGGTCTCTGGGTCTTTTGGTCACTGCCGTGGCGCTGCACGCGGGAAGCTGTTCTGCCGGGCAGGCGGTGGAGTCGGCCGCGACGCTTGCGCGGCTGGCCGACACGGCATCTCCGCCGGTCTTTTCCAAAGGACAGTACGCCAGCCGACGCTATCGTGTTCCCGGGGCGCGCGAAGAAGCCCAGGCGGGTTTTCCACACATCACGCAAAAGGCATTGCCGCAACTTGGGGAAAGCCGGCTGCGGGGCGTTGGTGAAGAGGCGGCCCGAGTCGATGCGCTGCTAGCCATCATGGCGTCGTTGTCCGACACCTGCATTCTGTCGCGTGGCGGATGGTCGGCACTGGTTGCCGTGCAACAAGGTGCGCGAACGGTTTTAAAAGCCGGTGGCATTGGTACGGCCGCAGGAAAGGCAGCTTTTTACGGTCTGGAAGAAAACATGCTGGCGTTGCGGGTATCACCGGGCGGCGCTGCCGATCTTCTGGCGGCAACACTGTTTCTGGATGGCGTGACCATCCGGTAAAGGAGAAAAACGATATGGAAAAAATCGAACTGGAATATCCCGGCAGCCGGATGACCGGCCGCCGGGCGTTAGCCGGTGTCGTCGGATCCGGTGACATGGAAGCCCTGTTCGAACCGGACACGGGGAGCAAACTGATAATTGCCGTCAGCACATCGGTAGACGGTAGTACGGCACGCTGGCGACGACTTTTCGACAGACTCTCGGGCATCGGCACTTTACCGTCGGGCCGTCTGGTCATTCACGATTTTGGCGCGACCCCCGGCGTGGCGCGTTTGCGAATCGAACAGGTATTTGAGGAGGCCAACCATGCTGCGTGACACTCGTTTTATTGAATTATCCGCCCGTGACCGGGCGAAGGGATTGCTGGACGCGGGGACTTATTGCGAATTGCTGGACCCGTTCGATCACATCATGTCGCCCTGGCTCGAACCACAGGGCATTGTCCCCCAGGCCGACGATGGTATGGTCGTTGCCAAAGGTACGATTGCCGGAAAACCGGCGGTTGTCGCGGCAATCGAGGGCACGTTTCAGGGCGGCAGTATGGGCGAAGTCTCCGGTGCGAAAATGGCTTCTGCACTGGAGCTGGCCGCGGAAGACAACCGCAGGGGCGTTCCCACACAGGCCGTATTATGTCTGGAAACCGGTGGTGTCCGTTTGCAGGAAGCCAATCTGGGGCTGGCGGCCATTGCCGACATTCACGCGGCCATCGTCGATTTGCGACGTTACGTTCCAGTCGTCGGTATCGTTGCCGGTACGGTCGGCTGTTTCGGGGGAATGTCGATCGCGGCGGCACTGTGCAGTTATCTGATCGTCACCCGGGAAGCGCGGCTTGGCTTGAACGGCCCGCAGGTCATTGAACAGGAAGCTGGGATCGACGAGTACGATTCCCGGAACCGTCCTTTTATCTGGAGTTTGACCGGCGGTGAAGCCCGGTTTGCAAACGGTTTCGTCGACAGGTTGGTGGATGATTCGCTGGCTGCCGTGAAAGCGGCCACTGTCGAGTGTCTGGACAAAGGAAAGCCTCATGTATTTCGTAACGAACGCTATGAGGATTTTCTTTTCAAACTGAATACGTTTGATACACGGCAACAGGCCGATGCCCGGTTGACAGCCGCTTTGTTTGCAAGGGAGAACCAGTCATGAATGGAAAAAACAACACCATCAAACCCGTCACGCCGACAACAGACACGGCAGGACGTGGAGCAGTCTGGTTCAATCTGATTGCGGAGTCGTTTCAAAAACGACGGGGACAATGCGCGTCCGTCAACGTGGCCGACGGCAGGCTGGAGGGTGAACCGGTACGTGTCATTGCCGTGGTTCCCGATCCACACAACCCTTATCCGCGTGCGACAAAAGGTGAAGTCGGCCTGCTGGAAGGCTGGACGTTGGGGCAGGTGGTGAGTGAAGCGGTAAACGAAGATCGGGACAAACCCGTTAAACGGGCCCTGTTGGCGATTGTCGATGTGCCCAGTCAGGCATACGGTCGACGCGAAGAAGCGTTCGGCATCCATCTGGCACTGGCTGCAGCTGCGGGAGCTTACGCCAACGCCCGTCTGGCCGGTCATCCGGTAATCGGATTGATCGTGGGTAAAGCCATGTCAGGTGCTTTTCTGGCACACGGCTATCAGGCCAACCAGTTGATTGCTTTAAACGATAAAGAAGTCATGATTCACGCGATGGGCAAGGCGTCCGCTGCCCGCATCACGCTCAGAACGGTGGCGGCACTTGAAAAACTGGCTTCGACGATTGCGCCGATGGCTTACGACGTCGGTCGTTATGCCACGCTGGGATTGCTGGAAGAACTGATCGACGTGGCCGATCCGCTTTCCCCGACACAAGCGGAAATCGAAACCGTTCGCTCGTCCGTTGTCAACGCCATTGGAGTCGTCCGCCGGGAAGGCCACCGTCTCGACAATCGGCTTGGCTCGCCCAATCGGGCGGCCACGTTACGGGTACGCGAGCGCATGCGTGAACAATGGCAGAAAGCGGAAAACAATGTCGCGACCGGAAAGAACGGATAGGGCTGTTACCGGACAGCAGGCCCGGCCGCACGATTTGTTGTGGCTAAATACCTTAAACGCACTGATAGGGCCGTCCGGCCCGCTGCCCGGATGGGTTGGAAACGAGTGGTGTCCGGCCTTGCCGGTAGTGGTGCGCCGGGACTTTTCGGCAAAGGGATGGATTCCTGTCGGCATCCGGGGCAGCAGGCGACATGAACGGCTGGCAGCCTGGACGTTGCCGGAACACATCCGGCGTTTGATTACCCCGGAATCGCTGGTGGAAAAAACGAAACTGAGGCATTCGCCTTTCTTTTCAAACGGGCCGGTTAGAGCACTGCTTCAATTGGCGTCGCTCGACTGGCCCTGGACGTGGGGCGTCACCGGCAGTTGCGCTTATGCGCTGGCCACCGGTTGCCCGGTCATGCACGGTAATAGCGATCTGGATTTGCTGATCCGTTGCCCGCAGCCTGTTAAAGGCGAACAGTTTGCTTTTCTGATCGGAAAACTCGACAGCCTGCCGTGCCGGGTAGATGTCCAGATTGAAACACCGGCCGGGGCGTTTGCCTTGGCGGAATGGTTGCGTCGCGGAGAAAAAGGCGGCCGGGTTCTTTTGAAGACGAACGCCGGTCCCGTTCTCACCTTCGATCCCTGGCAAAAAGAGGAGAAAAAGGCATGAACGACATACTCTTTACGTTTCCGGGACAGGGTGCACAGGCTGCTGGAATGCTGCACGAATTGGCTGAAAGCGTACCGTGCCGTACCCGGTTTGACGAGGCTGGCGAAGCCCTTGGCGAGGACATCCTGTCGCTGGATACGGAAGAAGCTCTCCAGCGTACTCGGGCCGTCCAATTGTGTCTTCTCGTGGCCGGTGTGATTTCTTCCGACTGGTTCCTTCGCCGGGGTGTAGTCCCCGATTTCGTCTCGGGATTGTCCATCGGTGCTTTTCCGGCTGCTGTCGCAGCCGGAGCGTTGACCTTTCCGGACGCTGTTCGACTGGTGGCATTGCGGGGTGAACTCATGGAAAGGGCTTATCCTTCGGGCTATGGTCTATCATCTATTGGCGGCCTGCCTCAAAAAGAAGTCGAAAAACTCGTCGATACCGTCTGCACGACCGGTCAAGCGGTTTATCTGGCTAATCTTAACGCCACGGATCAATTCGTGATAGCTGGTTCGAAAGAGGCCATGCAACTTGTGCTGCAAAAGGCCTGCGAAAAAGGGGCTACCCGGGTCGAAACGCTGTCTGTCGCCGTTCCGTCACATTGTCCTTTACTGAACGAAGCGGCACAGACTCTCTTGCAAGCTGCACGGCAAATCTCGTTCAAGCGGCCGGCCATCGCTTATCTGAGCGGAAGTACCGGACGTGTGCTTTGGCAACCCGAACGCATTGCAGACGATCTGGTATTCAACATGGCCCGGCCCGTGCGCTGGGCCGACGCCATGACAGCTGCCGGTGAAAGAGGTGTCCGTCTGATAGTGGAGATGCCGCCCGGATCGGTTTTGACCGGTCTGGCGAGACGTGTCATGGCTGCAGGCGAAGCCGTGTCGTGTCAGCAGGTTGGCTTTGAAACCGTTTCGAGACTCGCCCGACGGTTAAAAGAAACGTGCAAACGGTCCGAATCAGTGTAAGGACAATGTTGAAAAACCAGTCCGATTCTTCGGGAAATCAACCGGAACGGTAAAACGGGAGCGACGAACGGGACAGGCCGTGTTTTCCGGAAGAGAAGATTTATCGTGTCGGGGCCGTTTCTTTCGTCGGGAGAAGACCAGGGCCAATCGTTTACCTCCCGTCCATAGCTCCGGCTCGCGAAACACAAACGGCCTCCTGAAACAGTCAATGACTTGCCAAGAAATGCCTGGCACGGAAGGTTCTGGCGGAAAACGGATAAAGCGCCTGTTTTCCCCGATGGGATTTCTTTTGGTAAAAGCAGAAAGAACTGGATTTCTCGAATTTAACGCTGCGTCTGGCGTGCAATCATACGGGCCTGTGCCACCAGTGCCAGCATGTCTGGGTCACGCTCCCGGTTTTTGGGAAAAACCAGGGCGACGGTCTGGGGAATCTGATATTGCTCGGCTAGCGGAACCAGCTTTACCCTCTGATGAAAAACTTTTTTCATGCGTGCCGGCACCAGCGAACAGCCGACACCGGCCTGTACCAGATTCATCAACGAGAAAATGTCGTTCAGACGGGTTACGACCTCGGGTTCGAAGCCGGCCGCCTGAAATGCTTGCGTGAAGCCTTCCGCTGTTGCGAAGCCATCGTTTAAGGCAACGAATTTTTCATGTCTTAACCGGGCCAGATCGGCCGTCTCTTCCGAAACGACCGGAGACGACAACGGCATGGCCAGATAAAGCGTGTCTTCAAAAAGCGGCAGGATTTCGAAAATGGCGGTTTCCACCGGTTTTGCGGACAGGGCAACCAAGACGGCATCGAGTTGACCGTCTTCGAGCTGGGTCAAAAGCAGGCGATTGGAATTCATCGACAAATCAATTTCCATCTCGGGACGGCGCTGTTTCAATCCCATGATCAGTTGCGGCACGATTTCCAGCGTCAGCGAATAAAGACAACCCAGTTTCATCCGTCCACTGCCGTATCCCGCTGCCTGACGCGTCGCGTCGACCGCATGTCGCGTCACCATCCGGATTTCCTCGGCATAACGCGCCAGCGTCCGGGCCGCAGGCAACGGTTTCAGTTGACGTCCTTCCTGTTTGAAAAGAGGACAGCGCAGCACTTCTTCCAGCGAATGCAGTGCACGATGTACGCTGACTCCGCTAATGCCCAGTTTTTCGGCTGCCCGGGCAATATTGTTTTTTTCCATGAAAGCCAGCAGGATCTCCAGCTTTCTGAGGGTGAGTTCACTGTCAATCATGATTGGAATGGGACATGGCTGTCCGGTAAAAAGTCGAGAATAACCTTATCATCAATTCGAAATCGGCGCACCCCGGTTGTCCGGATCGGTGTGAAAAGAAAAACCTGTTTTTATCCGTCAAACTGGCGTGTTTCGTGCAAGGGCGACGGTAACGCCTTCATTAGAAAAATCGCACGGGACACAGCGCCATCGAAGCGGACAGGCCCGTAACGGCAGGTACCGCAAACTGGCAAGACAACAGCTCGCTATTGAAAGCCGCAACGGAAAACGCCCGAGCAATGTATTT
>DBGFLV010000307.1:0-3798 GCA_048528425.1 Oxalobacter sp.
GCGACCGGTTCTTCTTCGGGAACGCGTTGAGAATACAGTTCCAGCGGCGCCGGATCGGTGTCCGGCAGGCCTGATGTCGGTAAATCGGAATAGGGAAAGGTCAGGACGTTGGTGGCGTACGTCTTGCCACGAAAATCGCGGTTTAAAGCCAGGCCTTCTTCAGCGTTGACGAAGCGAAGCGTGATTTCCGCCGGCATTTGCAGGGCTGCCTGTACCCACCGGCGCAGTTTCGGACGAGTCAAAATGGCTTTTAACCGTGTGTCGGGGTACTGAACGGACAGGGACAGGTGGTAACGACTGCTCATTTCGTTTCATCTCCACCGGCGTCCGGCTTTCCGGCCGAAGCGGTTTCGCCTTCTTTTTCCGGTTTTTTATTTTTGGTGCCGCCCGGAGTGACCTTCTCCCGAGGGGCTTTCGAAGCGGCCGCCTCTTTTTCTTTTTCGGCTTCTTCAGCCCGTGTCGCTTCAGCGATGATGGCTTCGGCTTCCCGGATGCGCTCGCTGTTTTTGCTCTTGTCGGCGCTTTCATAGGCGTCGACGATACGGGCAACCAGCGGGTGGCGGACGACGTCGGCGCTGGAAAATTGGGAAAAAGCGATTCCCCGGACGTTTTTCAACACGTTTAAGGCGTCGATCAGGCCGCTTTTCTGGTTGCGCTGGAGGTCGATCTGGGTGACGTCGCCGGTAATGACGGCCTTGCTGCCGAAACCGATGCGGGTCAAAAACATTTTCATCTGTTCGGGCGTCGTGTTTTGCGCCTCGTCTAAAATGATGAAAGCGTGGTTTAAGGTGCGGCCCCGCATGTAGGCCAAGGGCGCGATTTCGATCGTCTGTTTTTCAAAACATTTCTGGGTGCGTTCAAAGCCGAGCAAGTCGTACAAGGCGTCGTAAAGCGGACGCAGGTACGGATCGACTTTCTGGGTTAGGTCGCCTGGCAGGAAACCGAGCCGTTCACCGGCTTCGACTGCCGGACGCGTCAGGATGATGCGGGAAGCGGCGTCGCGTTCCATCGCGTCGACCGCACAAGCCACCGCCAGATAGGTTTTTCCGGTCCCGGCCGGGCCGATGCCGAAAGTGATGTCGTGTTCTAATATGGCGTTCAGGTAATCGACTTGACGGGGCGTGCGACCCCGTAAGTCGCTGCGTCGGGTTTTCAATACCGGATTGCCGGTTTCAGCGTTGACGAGTGCGGCCGCAGGCAATCCGGCGGCCAGATTGTGGCTGATGGCGCGCTGCTCGACCAGCGCGAGCTGGATGTCGTTGATCGAAACGGGTTTGTCGGCCACCGCGTAGAAATCCTCGATAATTTGCAGGCCGAAGGTTGCGCTTTTCCCGCTGATGATGAAATTGCCGCCCCGACGGGCGATCTCGATGTCCAGGGCGGCCGAGATCTGGCGCAGGTTTTCGTCCAGCGGGCCGCACAAGTTGGACAGTTTGTCGTTGTCGACCGGCTCGGGCGTGTAGTAAAGAATGTTCGGGTTGTCTTTGTTTTTGCTTTTCACGATCGCTCCGTTGGATTGGCGTGCACGAATACGGTTATTTTAGGCTTTTCCCCGGACGCTGTTTTGTTTTTTCGCGTTTGGTCACGCAATTGTCACGTCCTGTCGGAACGGACGAATTCACCGCGCAACGAAAAGTTCGTCGCTTCAGTGATCAATACGTCACACATCCGGCCGATCAGTGCATCGGGTTCGCCGTCGACCGGGATGTGTACGACACGGTTGTTGTCGGTTTTTCCCTGGACTTGACGATCGTTTTTGTGGGAAACAGCGTCGATCAGGACGTGTTGCACGCTACCGACCATTTGACGATTGTAGTGACGGGTGTGCTCGTCGATTTTTTCCTGCAAACGCCGGAGCCGGTCTTTGCGCACGTCAAGCGGAATGTCCATTGGCAACGCGGCTGCTGGCGTGCCGGGGCGCGGACTGTAAAGAAAACTGAAACTGTTGTCGAAACCGACGTCGTCGATCAATTTCATCATGGCGTTGAAATCGACCTCGGTCTCGCCCGGAAAACCAACGATGAAGTCGCTAGACACCAGCAGGTCAGGCCGGACGGCCTTTAATCGCCGGATGATGGATTTGTATTCGAGAGCCGTGTAGCCCCGTTTCATGGCTGCCAGAATGCGATCGGAACCGTGCTGGGCCGGCAGGTAAAGATGGCTGACCAGTTGCGGGACACGTTCGTAGACGTCGATCAGCCGTTGGGTGAATTCCCGAGGGTGACTGGTGACGAAGCGGATGCGTTCGATACCGGGGATGTCGGCGATGGTGTCGATCAGTGTCGCAAAGTCGGCCGTTTCCCCGTCCTCCGTTTCCCCGCGATAGGCGTTGACGTTCTGGCCCAGCAGGGTAACTTCTTTCACGCCTTGTTCGGCCAGAACGGCCACGTCGACTAACACGTCTTCGAAACGGCGGGAAACTTCCGCTCCCCGGGTGTAGGGAACGATACAGTAACTGCAGTATTTGCTGCACCCTTCCATGATGGAAACGTAGGCGGTGGGGGCTTCTACGCGGGCAGGCGGCAGGGAATCGAATTTTTCAATGGCCGCAAAGCTGACGTCAATTTGCGGCTCGCCTGTTTTTTGGAAAGCGTGGATCATTTTCGGCAACCGGTGGAGTGTCTGCGGGCCAAAAACGAGGTTGACATACGGGGCACGCTTGACTATGGCCTCGCCTTCCTGCGAGGCGACGCAACCGGCGACACCAATGATCAGGCCGGAACGGTTTTGCCGGAGTTTTTTTAAACGACCCAGATCGGAAAACACTTTTTCCTGCGCTTTTTCACGCACGGAACAGGTATTCAAGAGGATCAGGTCGGCTTCTTCCGGCCGGTCGGTTCGGACATAGTTTTCTTCGGCTTCGAGCAGATCGGCCATTTTGCCCGAGTCGTACTCGTTCATCTGGCAACCGAAGGTTTTGATGAAGACTTTCTTTGACATGGTATATCACTTGTTGCGCCGTGGCCGGGCGCCTTTTCTGATGAATCAAACAGTTTAACCGAATTTCATTGCACGGCAAAAGGGGTGCCCGGTGAACGGGTACGACTGTTCATCCGGTCACAGGTTGAACGAAATACGGCAGGGGTTACTGTCATGACGGAGGGGGCGTACCGGAAAGCGTTGGCAGTCAGCGGCCGGGACGGAACGGTTTTATTCGCTTGAGAACGTCACGTTAGATCAGCGATGGCGGGGGATTTTGTCGTTGAAAACCTACTTTGGTCTTGTCTTTTCATGGGTCTGACAAAGAGACGACGCTGTCGGTACCGGGTCGGTGGAAAACCGTTTTCAGCAGGGGACAGGCCGTGTCGGCCGGTCGCACCCGTTCTGTCGTGTTCCGGTCGGTTGCGCCAGGTTTTTACCGGGCCGAAAGCGGGGCCGTTGCCCGTATTCGACACCCTGTTTTTTCTGCGACTTGTCGGGCGGACAGAAAAACCGGATCGGCAGTGTTGCCGTGACCGAAAAAAAGGGTCACCGGGTTAGAAAAACGGACAGGGTGAGCAGCCTTCGTTTTTTCTTCATTTTGTCACCAAGTTGTCATATTGGTTTTCTACAGTGTCTCTATCCCGATTTTTTCACTAAGCGAGGAAATGGTATGAAAGTCTCTTTTCTGGGCAGCTTGAGCATGGTGGCGGCGTCGGCACTCGTTTGCACGTCGGCGTATTCGGCCGACATTACCGGGGCCGGGGCGACTTTTCCCTACCCCATTTATTCCAAATGGGCGCAGGCTTACGAAGCCCAAACCGGTACCAAAATGAATTATCAACCGATCGGTTCCGGCGGCGGTATCAAACAGATCAA
>DBGFLV010000308.1:0-7671 GCA_048528425.1 Oxalobacter sp.
ACACAGCAACAAGCAAGCCCTGTACGCTTCAAATTGTAACGGCTTTCAATGGAAAAGCCGTTTAATATCGTCAAACACGGGCATAAACGCCAGCACCAGCAACGCGACAGCTAGCGGAATCGTCGCCAGATAACCGATCCATTTGAAACCGAACGCACCCGCGACCCCACCCAAAAAAAACATCACCAGCAAACTGGACAACAGTATCAGCTTGTTACGATTGGCACGGACGTAAGCTTCATCTTCCCTGTCCACCTTCCGGTTCCAGTAACAAAGTCTACCGAGTTCGATACCGATGTCGGTCACAATCCCGGTCATGTGAGTCGTCCGGATAACGGCGCGTGAAATCCGGGTGATAATCGCGTTCTGCAATCCCATCAGAAAACACAGCAACATGACGGTCACCGACACGAACAGCCCCATGTGACGGTGCAGCCTGGCTCCCAATATGCCGAAACAGATCAACAGCGCCGCTTCGAGAATCAGGGGAAGCGCATATTCACTTTGCAAGCGTTTGGCCCGTGCCCAGTTGACCATCAATTCCGTAAAGGCGGCACCGGCAACAAAACAGACCAGTGCACCGATGCCTGCCAGCGCCAGATTGATGTTGCCGATAACGAGTCCGTCAGCCATACCGGAAATAATCCCGGTCATGTGCGACGTATACTGCTGGACAGCCAGAAAGCCTCCCGCGTTCATGGCACCGGCGATAAAAGCCAGCGACAATCCGAGATGGACGTCTGCCTTGACGCTTCGTTCCACTCCGGCCAGATTGCGCAGATAAAAGATCAGCATGGTTTACCACCCGACACAAAGTTAACCGCCCTGTCCACTATCGCAACGCCGTACTCTTTTCACGCCTTGGGCAGCGTCACTCCAACCTGACCCTGATATTTGCCGCTTCTGTCCTTGTACGACGTTTCACACACTTCGTCGCTTTCGAAAAACAGGACCTGTGCGCAACCTTCCCAGGCATAGATTTTGGCGGGCAACGGTGTCGTATTGGAAAACTCCAGCGTGACGTACCCTTCCCACTCCGGTTCGAAAGGCGTCACATTGACGATGATGCCGCAACGGGCGTACGTCGATTTTCCCAGACAAACCGTCAAGACATTGCGGGGAATACGGAAGTATTCAACCGTCCGTGCCAGCGCGAAAGAATTGGGCGGAATGATACAGACATCGCTCTTGACGTCGACAAACGAATCTTCGTCGAAATTTTTGGGATCGACAATAGTACTGTTGATATTGGTGAAAATTTTGAATTCATCGGCACAGCGAATATCGTAACCGTACGACGATACGCCGTAGGAAATGATTTTCTTGTCATCGACGGAACGGACCTGACCGGGTTCAAAAGGCTCGATCATGTGCTGTTCCGCAGCCATGCGACGGATCCACTTATCAGATTTGATGGTCATTTTAGACGGGCATAAGAGATACAATCACGACAACAAAAAGCGGTTTGGGCTTTCTGCCGCCCATTTGTCGTATTCTACCTTGCTTTATCGGCTAAACGCTATGGAAAGCGTGACAGAAATGGAGGTCAAAAGCCGCCTTTAAAGCCGGAGTCCGGTTTTTCCGAACTGTCTCTTCAGGAAAACCGTAGCGCATCGGGAAAACCGCCGAACACTGATACAATGTAACCGGATACCGTTGTCTCAAGACCGTGCCAAACCCTTAACCGGATAAACTCAACGCCATGAACCTGTCGAATCATTTTCTGATAGCGATGCCATCGATGCATGATCCGATCTTCGGTGGTTCAGTCGTCTATCTTTGCGAACACAACAGCTACGGGGCGCTCGGTGTCGTCATCAACAAACCGATGGACGTGACACTGGATTATCTGCTCGGGCGGCTGAACCTGAAACCGGACATTGCCGTGCCGCCGGTTCAAAAACCCGTCATGTTCGGTGGCCCCGTTCAGGAAGATCGGGGATTTGTATTGCATTCACCCGACGCCGAATTCAATTCCATGCTGAAAGTTTCGGATCAGATCGCTTTCACGACCTCTCGCGACGTTCTGGAAGCCATCGCTTCCGGAACAGGCCCGCAAAGACTTTTAGTCAGTATCGGTTACTCCGGCTGGAGTGCCGGTCAACTTGAAGACGAAATCAGCCGGAACGGATGGTTAACCGTCGTGGCCGATCCCGAAATCATCTTTGATTTGCCGATCCCGGAGCGGTATACTGCGGCCATCCGGCTTTTGGGTTTCGATCCCGGCAGACTGGCTTGGGAGGCAGGTCATGCCTGAAAACGGATCGCTTCCTTTCATTGCCGTGCTAGCCGTGTAACGAAAAACATGAATACCAGCCCCAACGTCATTCTCGCTTTCGATTTCGGACTGAAACGGATCGGCTGTGCCATTGGAAACGATTTGTCGAAAAGCGCCCGACCGCTGGGAGTTATCCACGCCGATTCCAATGAAAAACGGTTTGCCGAAATCGGGAATCTGATTAAAGCCTGGCAACCGTCAAAACTCGTCGTAGGGCTTCCTTCCTACCCGGATGGAACCGAACACGAAATGACGAAACGCTGCCGCCGCTTCGCCCATCAGCTTCACGGCCGTTTTTCTCTTGAAACTCTTCTGGTTGACGAGCGGTACACTTCATCCGTTCTCCATTTTAAACGCGGCGAAGCGGACGATGCTCATGCCGCCGCCCTCATTTTGCAACAATACTTCGATGAATCCCTCCCTAACTGAACTGAACGCGGAAACGCTTTACCAAAAACTCTTGAAACAAATCCGTGAAGCGGTCGCCGATACGCCCCGGCTCGCCATCGTCGGCATCCGTTCGGGCGGTGCGTGGATAGCCGAACGCATCGCTGCCGACCTTGAACTTGAAAACCCGCCCGGTTTTATCGACGTGTCCTTTTATCGGGACGACTACGCCGAAAAAGGGTTGCCGGCCGAAGTCAAACCCACCCGTATTCCGTTCGACGTTGGCGGTGCCACGATTTTGCTGATCGACGACGTACTGTACACTGGCCGCACCACGCGCGCCGCCATCAATGAACTGTTTGATTACGGCCGTCCGGCACGGATCCTTTTGGCTGCCTTAGTTGACCGGGGCGAACGGGAATTGCCCATTGCCGCGGACTTCGTAGCAGCCAGCGTGGCGCTGGAAAAAAACGAGAAACTGGTTTTAAAACAGTCCGATGACAACACTTTCTCTCTCTCGGTGGAAAATGCCTAACCCTCAATTAAACAGTCACGGTGAACTCCGGCATTTGCTGGCTTTAAACGGTTTGCCCAAGGACATCCTGACCTACATCCTGGATACCGCTTCCTCTTTCGTCAGCGTATCCGACCGGGAAGTCAAAAAAGTGCCGTTAATGCGCGGCAAAAGCGTATTCAATCTTTTTTTCGAAAACTCGACCCGCACCCGAACGACGTTCGAGATCGCCGCTAAGCGTTTGTCCGCTGACGTCATCAACCTGAACATCGCCGCTTCCAGTACCAGCAAAGGCGAATCGCTTTTAGACACGGTCGACAATTTGACCGCCATGCACGCCGACATGTTTGTCGTTCGGCACGCGCAATCGGGCGCACCCTTTTTGATTGCCCGACACTTAAACGAACACCGGCTCGATCACATCCACGTAGTTAACGCCGGTGACGGCCGTCACGCCCATCCGACACAGGGTCTTTTGGACATGTATACGATCCGGCACTACAAAAAAGACTTCACCAACCTGAAAGTCGCCATCGTCGGTGACATATTGCACAGCCGTGTTGCGCGTTCCGACATTCACGCCATGAAAACACTGGGCGTTCCGGAAATCCGCGTGATCGGTCCGACCACTCTTTTGGCGCCGGCCATGAAAGACATGGGTATCCGCATGTTCAACAACATGAACGAAGGATTGAAAGACGTCGACGTCGTAATCATGCTGCGCGTTCAAAACGAGCGCATCCATGGTGCCCTTTTGCCGTCCACTCAGGAGTTTTTCAAAAACTACGGCCTGACGCCCGAACGACTTGCCCGGGCCAAACCGGACGCCATCGTCATGCATCCCGGCCCGATGAACCGCGGAGTGGAAATCGACTCGTCAGTCGCCGACGGCAAGCAAGCCGTCATTCTCTCGCAGGTCACCTACGGTATTGCTGTCCGGATGGCCGTCATGAGTATTTTGGCCGGCAATTGATGAACGAAACGCACAGTTTTTAAGGATACCGAATGAAACTGCTTATCGAAAACGGACGACTCATTGACGCGGCCAACGGAATCGACGACGTCAAAACGCTGGCGATTGCCGACGGCTGCATCGTATCGGTCTGTAAACCGGGCACACGACTTCCCGACTTCACGCCCGAGCGTACCATCGACGCGACAGGTCTGATCGTTTCGCCGGGATTGGTCGATCTGTCCGCTCGCTTACGCGAACCCGGCTACGAACACAAAGCCACCTTGTCTTCTGAAATGCAGGCTGCCGTCTCCGGCGGCGTTACCACGCTCGTATGCCCGCCGGATACCGATCCGGTTCTCGATGAACCGGGACTGGTCGAAATGCTGAAATATCGTGCTGCCGCCTTAAATCAAGCCCACGTCTGTCCGCTGGGAGCCTTGACCACCGGACTGAAAGGTCAAGCCTTAACGGAGATGGCCGAACTGTCTGACGCCGGTTGCATCGGCTTCTCACAAGCCAATGAACCGATTTGCGACACGGAAATACTGCTTCGGGCGCTTCAGTACGCCCATTCTTTCGATTACGGCGTCTGGCTAAAGCCTGAAGACCCGTTTCTGGCGAGAAACGGCATGGCACATGCCGGCCCGGTTGCCGCGCGTCTGGGTCTCTCCGGTATCCCGTATGTTGCCGAAACCATCCGGTTACATCTGATTTTCGAGCTGATCCGTGTCACGGGCGCTCGCGTGCACTTGTGCCGCTTGTCGACGGCACCCGGTATCGAACTGGTCCGCCAGGCCAAAAAAGAAGGCTTGCCGGTGACTTGCGACGTCGGCATCCATCACGTCCATCTGACCGAAGACGACATCGACTATTTCGACACGAACGCGCGTTTGACCCCTCCCCTGCGCTCGCACGCCGACCGGGAAGCCGTCACGCGCGGACTTTTAGACGGAACGATCGACGCCATCTGCTCTGACCACACCCCGGTAGACGACGATGAAAAACTGCTGCCGTTCGGTGACGCGGCGCCCGGGGCTACCGGACTGGAACTCCTGTTGTCCTTGACGCTTAAATGGGCCCGGGAACAGGGCGACGATCCGGCCCTCCTGTCCTTGGCACTGGGCAAAATCACGGCTGATCCGGCACGCATTCTTCAGCTTCCCTGTGGAAGACTCGACAAACTCGCCAAGGCAGACGTCTGCCTTTTCGATCCCCGAGCGAACTGGACGGTAACTGCGGAAAAACTCGCCAGCCAGGGAAAACACACGCCTTTCCTCGGAAAGGAACTGCCCGGTTGCGTCCGTTTGACACTGGTTGAAGGACGGATCGCTTTCGAACGTTGAACAGGTGACACGATGAAACCGTTTTTCCGATGCCTTCGCTTGCTGTGCCACACACTCGGCGCCTTTTGCTACGGCACCTTCGTTTATCCCTTCATTGACGACGCGGCCAAAAATCGGTACGTCCGGAAATGGTCGAAAAAACTGCTGGACATCTGTGGTGTTACCGTCAGGGTCAACCATCCCGAACGGCTTTCGCCTCGTTCACTCATCGTCGCCAACCACGTCTCCTGGCTTGACATCTTTCTGATCTACTCAGTCGTTCCCGGACACTTCATCGCCAAGGCCGACATGGCTTCCTGGCCGATGGTCGGCTGGCTTTCCCGGAAAACCGGAACCCTTTTTCTGGAACGCAGCAGTGCCCGAAACCTCAAAAGCACGTTAAAGACATTGGTCGACAACCTGAAAGCCCGGGAACGCTGCATTTTCTTTCCGGAAGGCACAACCGGACGCCAGGGTGAAACGCTCCCCTTTCATCCCAACCTTTTCGAAGGGGCGATTAATGCCGGTTTACCGGTTCAGCCTTTTGCCCTGGCGTACCTCAACCGGGAAGGCAACTTCGAACCGGCCGTCGATTCCAGCGGTGACGTCAGTCTGGGCCAAAGCATGAAAAACGTGTTCAGGTCGGACGGCATTCGGGCCGAGCTCACCGTATTGCCCGCTATCGAGACAACGGGCCTGCACCGAAAAGCGCTGTCGCAACAAGCCAGAGACGCCATCATTGCGGTATTACCGCTTCCCCCGGTTCACGAAACCCCGGACACGCCACCTGAAACAGGGCACGATCTTCAAGACGCACTGCCGTAAGCTTTCCTCCCCAGACACAACCGGTATCCAGCGCGATCAGACGCTCACGCAGCAAAAGTCCCAATGTCGACCAATGGCCGAATACGACGGTAACGTCGGCCGTTTTGCGATCCGGTACGTCAAACCACGGCAGGTAACCTGGCGGCGCATCGTTTTTTCCCATCTTGGCGGCAAATTCCATTTTTCCGTCCGCGGTGCAAAAACGCAACCGGGTCAAACCGTTAACGATGCAACGCAACCGTGCCGCTCCCGTCAAACCGTCGTCCCATCGGTCGGGCGTATTGCCGTACATCTCCCTCAAAAAATCCGTCCAGTCATCGCTGCGCAAAACCAGCTCGACCTCGTGAGCCAACTCCATCGTCTTGTCCAGATCCCACTGCGGCAGCACTCCGGCATGCACGAGTAAACAGTTGTCGGCAGTGTAAGCCATCGGGCGGTACCGTAACCAGTCGATCAATTCGTCCCGGTCCGGAGCGTCCAAAACCGGCTGTATGGAATCGCCCGGCTTCATCTTCTGGATACCGGCCGCTACCGCCAGAAGATGCAAATCGTGATTGCCGAGAACCGTCACTGCATCGTCCTCCAATTCTTTCACCTGTCGCAACGCACCCAGTGAATCAGGCCCCCGGTTAACCAAATCACCGGCAAACAGCAGCTTTGCGCCAGGTGTTTCCGCTTCGATCATCCGCAGCAATGCCCGCAGTTGCGGTTGACATCCCTGAATGTCTCCTAATGCATAAGTCGTCATGACACCCTTTTTTCAACGCTGAAATTAAAAACACGAGTTTAAACGAAACAGGCTTGTCCTTTTCATACGCCGCACACTTTATCACGACCCGGTCAAGCTTCTACTTCCCGGTACGCTACCCCACTTTGCGTTTGCACCGCAAACAGCACACCGGTTACCCGCCTTTGCTTTTGCCAGCCTGAACCGGTGTGCCCTGTTACGCCCGTCTCCTGTTCCGTTTTCCTGTCGAGCCCCGGAAGAAACCCTTTTCTAATCGCTAACCGATGTTGTCGAGATGCGTCATGTCCATCACGTACATTGCAATCAGCACGCCGGAATGCCGACTCCGGCTGTCGCGTCGGCTTGTTCTCTACCCAAGGTCATCCCGATCAAACCGGCCGGAAAGCCCGACCCTGAGCGGCCGGTTTTCAGGTTTCGCTGACCCGTGTCAAGACAGAAACCGTTACTGCCCAAACAAGCCTCGCCTTTACCGGCTGCCCGTTACCGACCCTGTCGAAAACACCCACAGCCGTGAACAGCAGCCCTCAAAGAAAAAGTATCATTCCGGTTTACTTTCTTCCTTTCGAAAATCACAGCGCTTGTTTTCCGTCAAATCCGAATCTTTCCCCACCGTTTTTGCCTACTCACTCCATGCCCGGTCGG
>DBGFLV010000309.1:0-3404 GCA_048528425.1 Oxalobacter sp.
AAAAGAACGATTCGACATCGGCGGCATGACCTGTTCGGCCTGTGCAGGCCACGTCGGCAAGGCTGTTTCAGCACTGGAAGGGGTTGACGACGTGAACGTCAACCTGCTCAAAAACAGCATGGACGTTTCTTTCGATCCGGACAAAACAACCGAGCAAGAGATCGTGGCTGCCGTGAAAAAGGCCGGTTACAGCGCGGTTTTGCACCGGCAAAGGCCGGAAAACCGCGCCGCCGTCGACTCGAAAACCGATCCGGCGGCAACCGAACAACAGAAGCTGAAACAACGGCTCATTCTTTCGATTGCCTTTACCCTCCCCCTTTTTTACATCAGCATGGGTCACATGGCTTCGCTGCCACTGCCGGACCTTTTTCTGGGAACGCCAAACGCCCTCGTTTTCGCGTTGACCCAGTTTCTGCTGACGCTTCCCGTCGTTTTCGTCAACGCTGCCATTTTCCGCACCGGTTTTAAAACGCTTTTTTACCGGGCACCAAACATGGATTCGCTGATCGCCATCGGTTCGGGAGCGGCTGTCGTCTCGGGAATTTACGCGCTTTACCGAATCGGTTATGCGCTGGGGCACGGTGACACGGCGACCGCCCACGCCTTTGCGATGAATCTGTATTTTGAATCGGCCGCCATGATTTTGACCTTAATCGTGCTGGGGCGCTATTTTGAAGCCCGTGCCAAAGGCAAAACGTCGGAAGCCGTTTCGCGTCTGCTGGAACTGGCCCCCAAAACGGCCAGACTGCTCAAAGACGGCATTGAAAAAATCGTTCCGGCCGAAACCGTTGCAGCAGGTGACGTCCTGATCGTCAAGACGGGCGACAGCGTACCGGTCGATGGCGTCGTCATCGAAGGACACGGCTTCATCGACGAATCGGCCTTGACCGGAGAAAGTGTGCCCGTCGAAAAACAACCGGGCGACACCGTTTCCGGCGCAACGATCAACCGTACAGGCCATTTCCTGATGCGAGCTACCCGGGTCGGTGAAGACACTACTTTGGCCCAGATCGTGAAACTGGTGGATGAAGCCACCTCGTCCAAAGCCCCGATTGCCCGGCTGGCCGACAAAATCAGCGGTATTTTCGTCCCGGCCGTCATTGCGATTGCGATCGTCGCCACGCTCGTCTGGCTGTTACTGGGATACGGCGCGGAATTCGCTTTGTCTGTCGGGATTTCCGTCCTCGTCATTTCCTGCCCGTGTGCACTGGGACTGGCCACGCCCACGGCCATTATGGTGGGTACCGGGCGAGGCGCCGCCAACGGCATTCTCTTCAAATCGGCCGAGGCCATCGAAAACGCCCACACCGTTAACACCGTCGTACTGGACAAAACCGGTACCGTGACCGAAGGCCGACCGGTTGTCACCGACATCGTCGTGCCCGAGGGTCAAAACGTCGACTCCCTGCTCACACTGGCGGCTTCGCTGGAAAAATTGTCCGAGCATCCACTCGGTGAAGCGATCGTTACCGAAGCCGGGCGACGCGGCCTTGCGCTTCAAAAAGCGGCCGATTTCATCCAGACACCCGGCCAGGGCATTGCCGCTACGGTGAACGGCACACGCTGCTTTGGCGGCAACCGGCGGTTGCTCGCTTCGCTGGACGTCCCCCTCCCGACCGACTGGCTGGACAAGGCGGAAACACTGGCAGACGACGGCAAAACCGTCCTGTACTTCGTTCGGGCGCAAGCACTCATCGGCCTGATTGCCGTAGCCGATACCGTCAAACCCACCAGTCGTCAGGCGGTCGCCGAACTGGAAGCGATGGGTTTGTCGGTGATCATGCTGACTGGCGACAACGCCAAAACCGCCACGGCCATACAAAAACAAACGGGCATTCCCCATGTGATCGCGGACGTCTTGCCGCAAGAAAAGGAAGCGGAAATCCGGCGTCTGGAAGAAACCGGCCGAAAAGTCGCTATGGTCGGTGACGGCATCAACGACGCTCCGGCGCTGGCTCGCGCCGATGTGGGCATGGCCATCGGGGCGGGAACTGACATCGCGATCGAATCGGCAGACGTCGTTTTGATGAAAAACGACCTCACCGACGTCGCGACCGCGCTCTGCCTGAGCAAGGCCGTCATGCGAACCATCCGGCAAAACCTTTTCTGGGCTTTCATCTACAACCTGGTCGGCATTCCCGTAGCAGCCGGTGTTTTTTACGGCATCGCCGGATTGACGTTGAATCCCATGATCGCCGCGGCCGCGATGAGTTTCAGTTCGGTCTCGGTTGTCTTGAACGCGCTCCGGCTCCGTTTCTTTGCTCCGGCGTCCCTGCCGTCGATCCGCCAAACCGGTTCCGCTCTCTCAGGCGAACCGATCAGAATAACCGAACTCCCCCTTACTCACACTCAAGAAAGGAACTCCACCATGAAAAAAAGCATTCACATCCAGGGCATGAACTGCGCTCACTGTTCAGGCACGGTTGAAAAGGCATTGAAATCGGTACCGGGCGTCAACAGCGTCACAGTCGATCTCCCGTCCCAAACCGCCACGGTCGAAACCGGTACCGCTATTACCGACGACGTCTTGATCGGGGCCGTTACCGCCGCCGGGTACCGGGTGACTGGGGTCGACTGACTGGCGGACAGTCCGACCGCGACGCCGGTAAACGCGCCTTGACCGTTTCCGGCGTCCGGGACAAGGAGGTCATGGACAGCGACATGCTGTTCCGAAAACCGGAATCCAGGTTGCACCACACCCTCAACGTCTCTGCCAGCGCAAAAGAGCAAATACATCCTTGCACTCTTCAAGAGTAGAGCCGAATCCGCACGGCGTCGCCTTTTCTCATTTGATACACGATCTGAACGCCAGGCCACATCCGGGTGCCGGGTTGCGGTACCGGATGCGGCTGCCATGCCGTATGGGCTTTCCAGGCGACCCACTGAATCCGGGACTATCCCAACCGGACACCCGGTTTTCTTCGGCAACCGGCAGAGCCGTCCCTTATCTTGTCGCCATTATCGACCGGAAAACCGGTTCTTCCGTTCGAAAAGAACGTGTGAGCTGTCGTGTCCGCCCTATGGAAAACTGTCTACCGAAAAAACGTCCCGGCGTCCGGACGACGTCAGCCCAGACAACACGCCCCTGCCGTACCAGTGCACTGCTTGCAATCGGATCACGTTCCTCCCGGCAATCTGATGCCGTCAGGCTTATCCTTATCCCTCATCGCCGGGCCACGCCCGGGCGTCTCGCCCGCGACAGGTTTGTCCGGCAAGCCTTTGCACAAAGCCATCGGAAAACGCCGCATTGGCCGTGTCCGCTCCCTTTCCGGCAGACGATGCCGGGAAACGCTGTCAGAATCCGGTGGATGCGGTCCCGAAAAGCGTCTTGCCCGATCGCCGTCAAACGGTGTAACAGGTAAAATGATTAACATGAAAACCGCCATACAAAGACAGGATGACAC
>DBGFLV010000310.1:0-4071 GCA_048528425.1 Oxalobacter sp.
CACGTCAGGCACGCCCAACCGGATCCAGTCCATGCTGGAAGTGCTGGTTGAAATGGCCGATACGCAGTCCAAGGCCCAAATCCATGGTGACCGTCGCTTCATCGCTCCGCTGGCGTTGACCATTTTCGTCTGGATTTCCCTGATGAACTGTATGGACTTTTTGCCGGTCGATCTCTTCGGTCAGTTGTTCAAGTGGCTAGGATTAAGTGCCTACATTCCTTACCATCGTGTCGTTCCGACTGCTGACTTGAACGGTACGGTCGGGATTTCTCTCGGCGTAGTCGTGTTGATGTTCTATTTCGGCATCAAGGTCAAGGGACTGAAAGGCTTCCTGCACGAGTTGTTTGCCGCCCCTTTCGGTATCTGGCTTGCCCCGTTCAATTTCGCTCTCAACATCATCGAATACATCGCCAAGATCATTTCACTGGCCATGCGGTTGTGGGGCAACATGTACGCGGGCGAACTGCTGTTTTTGATGATTGCCATGCTGGGTGCCTACGCTGCCTTGAGCATTGGCGGTTCGTTCCTTTTTGTCGGTCATGTCATTGCAGGAACCATCTGGGCGATATTCCACATCCTTATCGTATTCCTGCAAGCGTTCATTTTCATGATTTTGACACTGGTTTACCTCGGTCTTGCTCATGAAGGCCACTAATTTTGTAACGATGTTTTTTATTCATTTTTTTGTTTTACTTTTATCAACTAGGAAGGAAATATAATGACTGACACCGCTATCATCGCCCTGACCTGTGGCTTGATTATCGCTTTCGCAGCTATCGCAGCCGCTTTCGGTATTTCGATCATGTCTGCAAAATATCTGGAAGCATCCGCACGTCAACCTGAATTAATGAACCCGTTACGGACGAACGTTCTGATTCTGGCTGGTCTGGTCGATGCTGTTTACCTGATCGCTGTCGGTATCTCTGTCATGTTTGCGTTCGTGAATCCGTTTGTTAAGTAATTTTCCGGCAAGATGTCCGGGACAATGACCGGACAGTTGATTGTTAGTGTAAATTATTTCTTAAAAGGAATTTACCGTGAATTTAAATGCGACGTTACTCGCGCAATTTGTGGTCTTTATCATCCTTGCCATATTCACGGCAAAAGTAGTATGGCCACCTTTGGTGAAAGTACTGGACGAGCGGGCGAAAAAAATCCAGGAAGGTTTGACTGCGGCCGACCGCAGCAAACAGGAAATGATCGCCGTACAAAAGCATGTCCAAAGCGAACTCGCCAAGGCCCGGGAAGAAGGACAAAAACGTGTTCAGGAAGCTGAAACACGGGCACAGCAAATTGCAGACGACATAAAACACGATGCTGAGAACGAAGCTGCCGCGATTATTGCTCAGGCCAAGGCTCAGGCTGAATTGCAGATCAGACAGGCAAGGGAACAACTTCGTGCTGAAGTCGCTTCTCTCGCCGTTAAAGGGGCAGAGCAAATTCTCAAACGGGAAATCAATGCAGAAGCTCACGCTGATCTGTTAAACAAAATTTCTGCTGAACTTTAATTATGGAAACAGCTACCGTAGCGCGCCCATATGCCGAGGCCCTGTTTCAAATCGCACAGAAACAAGATTTGACGCAATGGTCTCAGCTGATAGACGCCCTGGCCAACATCGGATCGCATCCTCAGGTTCTCGAGGTCGCCAACAATCCGAACTTGAGAAAAGATCAGATTGCCGAAATCCTGTTTTCGATTTTTCATTGCGAAAATGACGAGCAAGTGAAAAACTTCATCAGGGTCTTGGTCGACAATGACCGGGTTTCTCTGTTGCCGGAAATTGCCCGCCAGTTTGCCGAACTGAAAAATGCCAGTCAGGGCGCAGCCATCGCGAAAATAGTGACGGCTTTTCCATTAAGTGAAGCTCAAACAAACGAACTTGTCGGTAAACTGGAAAAGCGGTTTGGACGCAAACTTATCCCCACCATTGAAGTCGACAAATCGTTGATCGGCGGTATCTGTGCGACCGTCGGTGACGAGGTTCTGGATTTGTCCGTCCGTGGGAAGCTGCAAAAAATGCAGGAAACCCTCGTTTCGTAATCAAGCTGCTCGATGCGGCACGAACTGATAGAACAACATTAGGAGTTAGTATGTTACTCAACCCGTCCGAAATCAGTGATCTGATTAAAAATCGGATAGAGAATCTGGGCGATTCTGCCGAGATCCGCAATCAGGGTACCGTTATTTCCGTTTCTGACGGTATCTGCCGTATACACGGTCTTTCCGACGTCATGCAGGGCGAAATGCTGGAATTTCCCGGCAATACTTTCGGCCTGGCATTAAACCTTGAACGCGACTCCGTCGGCGCCGTGGTTCTGGGTGCATATGAACACATTTCCGAAGGCGACATCGTCAAGTGTACGGGCCGCATTCTGGAAGTGCCGGTCGGTCCCGAACTGATCGGTCGTGTTGTGGACGCCCTGGGTTCACCCATCGACGGTAAAGGCCCGATCAATGCCAAACTGACGAGCCCGATTGAAAAAATCGCTCCGGGCGTTATTGCCCGTCAGTCCGTTTCCCAGCCCATGCAAACCGGGCTGAAAGCGATTGATTCCATGGTGCCGATCGGTCGCGGCCAGCGCGAACTGATTATTGGCGACCGCCAGACAGGTAAGACGGCTGTAGCCATTGACGCCATCATCAATCAAAAAGGCCAGGACATGATTTGTATTTATGTCGCTGTCGGCCAGAAAGCGTCCTCGATCAAGAATACCGTTCGTGCGATGGAAGAAAACGGTGCTATGGACTACACGATCGTCGTAGCGGCGACGGCATCCGAATCGGCTGCCATGCAATACATCGCTCCCTACGCTGGTTGTGCTATGGGCGAGTATTTCCGTGACCGTGGTCAGGATGCCTTGATCGTTTACGACGATTTGTCCAAACAGGCTGTCGCTTACCGTCAAGTTTCCCTGTTGCTCCGCCGTCCACCGGGACGTGAGGCTTATCCGGGAGATGTTTTCTATCTCCATTCCAGACTTCTGGAGCGTGCCGCAAAGCTGGACGATGAACACGGCGGCGGATCCATGACGGCCCTGCCGATCATTGAGACCCAGGCAGGCGATATTTCCGCCTATATTCCGACGAACGTCATCTCCATCACAGACGGACAGATTTTCCTTGAGACAGAGCTGTTCCACTCGGGCGTTATGCCGGCGGTAAACCCTGGCGTATCCGTATCCCGTGTCGGTGGAAATGCGCAGATTAAGGCGATGAAGAAGGTAGCCGGAACTCTGAAACTGATCTATTCCCAGTACCGCGAGCTGGCAAGTTTTGCACAGTTCGGATCCGATCTGGATGCCGATACAAAGGCGCGTCTGGAGCAGGGTGTGCGTATCGTGGAAGTATTAAAACAGAACCAGAATGCACCGGTTCCGGTAGAAAAACAGGTGGCCATTCTTTATGCGGTAACGAAAGGAATTCTGTCAAAGGTTGCAGCTGAGGATGTCCGCGCCTATGAGGACGGACTGTATACCTGGCTTGATACCGACGCAGAGGGTGCTGCCGTGATGCAGGAGATTTCCGCAACCGGAAAACTCGAGGCAGATACCGAAGAGAAGCTGAAAAGTGCGCTCGAATCGTACACTGAAAACTTTATCAATACAAGACCTGCAAAATAAGGAAAGAAGGAGGAGCCTATGGCTGCAAACATGAAAGCCGTAAAGCTGCGGATCAAAAGTGTCGAAAGCACGATGCAGATTACCAAGGCGATGGAACTTGTAGCGTCCTCCAAGCTGCGAAAAGCGAAGGAGCGGGCTGATACCTGCCGTCCGTATTTTCAGGAGCTGTACCGCACTTTGCAGGATATTGCAAAAGGAAACACGGAATTCTATTCCATTTATGCAAAAGAGGCAAAAAACGAGAAATGCTGCTACGTGCTGGTTGCCGGGGACCGCGGCCTTGCGGGCGGATACAACGCGAATCTGTTCCGATGCTTTGAGGCAGATGCCAAAGGAAAAGAGATCTGTGTGGTTCCGGTCGGCAAAAAGGCAGTGGAGTATGCAAAATCCCGGAAGCTGGAAATCCTGACGGACAGCTTTGCCGAGATCGCAAATCTTTCCGTGGCAGAC
>DBGFLV010000311.1:0-2327 GCA_048528425.1 Oxalobacter sp.
ATCCTCCATTTCCAGAGTGATTTTCGCGTCCGAAAGTACTTTTTTCATGGGGATCAAAATGAACCGGTCGTTCTTTTCCATAAACGCGGAAACAACTCCCTCGTTTTCAAGGTCGAGCAAACTGCACGTGGCGTAAACAAGCCTGCCACCCGGTTTTACCAATCTGGCCGCCGATTCCAGAATCGCCTGCTGTTTTGCCACCAGTTCGGTAATCGCTTCAGGCGTCTGGCGCCATTTCAGGTCGGGATTACGGCGTAAAGTCCCCAATCCGCTACAGGGTGAATCGACCAACACCCGGTCGATCTTTCCGGACAATCGTTTGATGCGTGAATCCCGTTCGTGCGCAATCTGAACCGGATAGACATTCGACAATCCGCTTCTCGCCAGTCTGGGTTTCAGTTTGGACAAGCGCTTTGCTGAAACGTCGAAAGCGTAAAGCCGTCCTGTATTACGCATCGCCGTTCCCAGCGCCAGTGTTTTTCCGCCGGCCCCGGCACAAAAGTCGACGACCATCTCGCCCCGTTTTGCACCGACGATTTCGGCTAGCAACTGGCTTCCCTCGTCTTGCACTTCAACGTTTCCTTCTTTAAAAAGAGGCATGTTCTGCAATGCGATTTTCCGGTGCAGTCGGATACCGGACGAGGCATAGGGAGTCGCTTCGCATTCGACAGGAACCGCTTCCAGGACTTTCATGACTTCATCCGGACGGGTCTTCAAGGTATTGACCCGTAAATCGAGGGGCGCAGGCGTATTCAGCACTCTGGCAAGATCGAGCGCTTCCGCTTCTCCGAAACGTTGAACGAGCCGCTCGTAAAGCCATCCGGGCAAATTCGCTTGCATCTTTTCCGGCAAACGGGTACGGTCGATTTTCGTGACGTGTTCAAGCCAGCTCTTTTCCGTTTCGGTGACATCGCCCAACACTTCGACACCGTACACATCGGCCAGGCCCAACAAGACCAGACGCCGCATTTGCGGTCCGCTTCCCGATTCGGAAAGATGATTATAAATCAAACGGTTACGAAGGATAGCGTAGACCGTTTCTGCAATAGCTCCCCGCTCCCGCATGCCCAACCTGGCATGTTCACGAAAATAGCGCGAAATCGCGACGTCGGCCGGTCCGGCAAACTGGAGTACTTCACGCAAGACCTGTTCAGCATGTGTCGTCACCCAAGGCGGCAATCTCATTATTTATCTCCTGTCACGATAAAATCACGCGACTTGATGACTTCCGCCGCGAACGCAACACGTCCTTCTGGCGTAAAAACGACTTTATCCTCGATAATCCATCGGACAACCCGTGGATAAAGCCGGTGCTCCTGTTCCAGCACTCGGTCGGCCAGCACAGCTTCGTCGTCTTCGGGCAAAACGGGAACGACTGCCTGAGCAATGATGGGCCCTTCATCCAGTTCCGGTGTAACGTAATGAACCGTCGCGCCGTGAACGCGTACACCGGCGTCAAGAGCTTGCCGATGCGTGTGTAATCCTCTGAAACTCGGCAACAGTGAAGGATGGATGTTGATCATGCGACCTGTGTAGTGCCGGACGAAGTCGGGTGTCAAAATACGCATGAATCCGGCTAAAACGAGCAGATCGGGCCGATACATGTCGATGACCTCTTTCAATGCCGCGTCATAAGAGCCCCGGTCGGGATAATCCTGATGCGATATCACACGAACCGGAATACCCGCTTTTTCAGCGAATGCCAGGCCAGGGGCATCGGCCCGGTTACTGACGACAGCACACAGTCTGGCAGCCCACTTTTCACGCTCGAATGCCCGGACAATAGCTTCCATATTACTGCCCCGTCCGGAAATAAGGATAACAATATTTTTCATGCGCAAATTGTACCGCAAATCACCCCCCACCCTGCCCGCTTTATACCGTACCCGACGATAAAACAACCGGTCGGCACCGCAAGACTTCAACTCGCCAAGCCGCTCCCGCTTTTCTCTGCGTTTTTTTGAAACACGCGCCTTTTAGAATAACTCGCTGTAAAAGCACCGGAACGACTCAGTCCCTGTCCGCCTCGCGGATCGAAGCGTTTAGCCTGGTGCCATCCCGTTCTTCCAAAGCGAAGGTAGACGACTTGTCCGGGTATCCCAAAAACACTACCTTGCCTTTTCCGGGAAACCGGGTGTCAAAAACAAGGTTTTCCGGTAACGTCGTCCCGTGCCACCGTTACTTTCCATGCCACTGGCCACCACTGACACGGTCGATACCGGCGAGATCCTTCCAGCTCCTGACCGAGTCAAATCCCCGTCGCCGCAACAAGGCCACGACCGCTTCGGATTGGTCGTATCCGTGTTCCATCAAAAGCCATCCTCCTG
>DBGFLV010000312.1:0-3112 GCA_048528425.1 Oxalobacter sp.
CCCGACGCTCCCATACAGAAACGGGTCGCACCGTTTTCCTTCGCTTTGCGTGCAGCGGCCACGACCGTTTCCAAAGAAAGCATTTTGCCCGGTTTGACCGCTGTGGCATGATGGATGGACTGCGAACAATAGCCGCAATCTTCCTGGCAAGCGCCGGTTTTCAGCGAGATCAGGGTGGCCAGTTCCACGTCCCCGTCGGGAAAACAGGCACGGTGCGTTTCTTGTGCCCGGAACATCAATTCGTGAAACGGCAATTCGTATAAAGCCAGAATGTCTTCGACCGGCCAGGTTTCAACCGGCAAAGTCCGGTTGTCGGAAGTGGCGGACGGGTAAAAAGTGATGGGTTGTGACATGAACGTCTCTTTCTGTACTTCGGTTTTCACAATGGCCAGTCCGGCAGACTGGCGAGATTCAAATACGTGTGTGCTTCGGCAAATGACTCAAGGTACGGCACGGTGCCCAGACGGGGCGCGTCAAGAAGGGCCTCGAGTGTGCGGATGTTTTCATCAGCCAACATCATGTCGGGGTCGATTCGGTTGGCGATCCAGCCGGCCAGTTTCAAACCTCGCGCACGAATCGCCTCAGCAGTCAGCAAGGCGTGATTAATACACCCGAGTTTTATCCCGACCACCAAAATGACGGGAAGGTTCAGTTTCACCGCCAAGTCGGAACTGTCGACACGATCGGTAAAAGGAACGCAAAAGCCACCCACTCCCTCGACGATGACCGCATCGGCAAGCTGACACAGGGCACGATAACACGACAGGATGTGATCCACGTCGATAGGATAACCGTCCAGCTTCGCGGCGAGATGGGGCGCGGCAGGCGTTTTCAACAGAAAAGGGCAAACCAACGAAACCGGCAGTGCCAGGTTAGAGGCACCGGACAGGGCGTCGACGTCTTCGTTTTTCCAGGTGCCGCCGATCTGTACGGCCCCGGCCGCCACCGGTTTCATCGGCGCTACCCGCAGCCCTTTTTCCCTCAGCGCTCTGATGATAAGGCAGGAGAGGGTCGTTTTTCCGATTTCAGTATCGGTGCCGGTAATGAAATAGGAAATGGATTTCATGAGTTGACGACCTCTTCAACGACCGCTTGCGTTTTTTCGGCCAATAAGACAATTTCCTTTTCATTCAGAGTATAGGGAGGCATCAGGTAAACCGTGTGACCGATCGGCCGAATCAGCAATTCATGCTCCAGTCCTTTTTCGAAAAAACGACGTGGAAAAACAGTCTGTTCTTTGGTTTCCATAACGACGTCGAACGCCCAGATCATACCTTTGTTCCGAAAATGCCGGATTCGCGAATGATTTTTCAGAGGGGCTAAAGCGGCGTTCAGTTTGGCGGAAACGGTTTCGTTGTGATGGATGACGTCATGAAGGCGGAACAGTTCCAAATTAGCCAGTGCAGCCCGGCAAGCCAACGGATTACCGGTGTAAGAATGAGAGTGCAAAAAGCCCCGGGCCGTCTCTTTGTCATAAAACGCATCAAATACCGTATCGGTCGTCATCACCAGTGAAAGCGGCAGATAACCGCCGGAAATCCCTTTGGAAAGGCATAACATGTCGGGCCAGATACCGGCTTGTTCACATGCGAAGAAACTGCCTGTTCGCCCAAAGCCTACTGCGATTTCGTCGGCGATCAGATGAACCCGATAGCGGTCACACAATTGCCGGATACGCTGCAAATAGACCGGTGAGTACATGACGAACCCGGCGGCACACTGGACCAGCGGTTCGACGATGACTGCCGCGATCCGGTCGGCTTTTTCCTGTAACAGCGTTTCCAGCCGGGTAGCGGCTTCAAGCGCGACGTCGATGGCGGTTTTTCCGTTTTGCGCCATTCGGCTGTCCGGTGAAGCGACGATGTGAGCGTGCCGGATCAGCGGTGCATAAGCGTCCTTAAATAGCGGGACGTCCGTTACCGAAAGAGCCCCGATCGTTTCACCGTGATAACTGTTTTCAAGACAAACGAATTCCTGTTTTTCGGTACACCCGCTGTTCTTCCAGTAATGGAAACTCATCTTTAAAGCGATTTCAATCGCTGACGCCCCGTCAGAAGCGTAAAAGCAATGTCCCAGTACGTTCCCGGTCAAGGCAGACAATTTTTCAGACAGTTCGACTACTGGTTCGTGCGTGCAACCGGCCAGCATCGCATGTTCCAGGATATCGAGCTGGTCTTTGATTGCTTGGTTGATGAAAGGATGAGCGTGGCCGAACAGATTCGTCCACCATGAACTGATAGCGTCGAGATAACGATTGCCGTCCTGGTCGTAAAGCCACACCCCTTTGCCGCTTTTGATCGCAATGGGGGGCAGGCTTTCATGATGCTGCATTTGTGTGCAGGGATGCCACACATTTTTCAGGCTGCGTTTGACCCATCCGGCCGAACGGGGTTTGGTCTGTTTAGCGAAAACCATAATCCGAGATTAGAAGAAGGTACCGTCGAAATAGTACCACTGTCCATTTTTTCTGATGAAACGGCTGATTTCATGCCGCTTTTGCATGCGTCCGTTCTGTTTGTAACGAGCGATGAACTCAACGGTCGCCCGGTCTTCGTGCTCCTGTTGCCCGATAATGTTAAGACTGATCCATTTCGTTGCTGTGTTTTGCTCGATGAGGGTACCGGAGGGACGGTTTTCTTCCACCCAGGTGTCACGCAAATAGGCTTCGTTTTCTGTGACGTAAGCGCTGTAACGGGAACGCATGAGGGAAAGAGCGTCCGGCGGTATGGCCTCGCCCTCCAGGTAGGGACGGCAACACGCGTCAAACGACGGATTGCCGCAAGGGCACGGTTTCAGGCTCGACACGTTTTTTTTCACCATACGGCACACTCATTTCATTCCATAAAATTCGAAGTCGACTTCCGGCGTCCGGCCCGAGACGATCTCGGCGATCGAGCGACCCGAACCGCATCCCATTGTCCAGCCCAGTGTACCGTGGCCGGTGTTCAAGAACAGGTTGTCGATTTTCGTTTTTCCGATGTAGGGGATGTTGGACGGTGTCATCGGTCGCAATCCGGTCCAGAAATGAGGACGGCTGTAATCACAGGCTTCCGGAAAGAGTTCCGAGGTACGACGAATCAGCGCCTGACAACGCGCTTCGTTCAACTGCCTT
>DBGFLV010000313.1:0-9248 GCA_048528425.1 Oxalobacter sp.
CCATTTATGAGAACGAACACCTCTTGAAAAACGACCCGGATTACCTTGAAAATCTGAAGTCGATCAAGGACACCAACCGGCGGAAAGCATGGCTCTTGGGCGACTGGGACATTCACGTCGGTTCGTTTCTGGAAGGGGTCTGGGACGCGGGAAAACACGTCGTCGATCCCTTCCCGATTCCATCGTCGTGGACCGTATGGAAAGCGATGGACTGGGGCTATGCGGCCCCTTACGCCGTGTACTGGTTCGCGATGGATCCGGACGGGTGTATCTATCTGTGGCGGGAACTGTACGGGGCCGGAGAAAAAGCCGGACAGGGCAGTCGCGAAGGCGCGGCGGACGTGGCGCGGAAAATCAAAAAAATCGAGGAACGGGATGAACGGCTTGGGTACCACTACCGGCTCAATCTGGCGGATCCGTCGATTTTTTCGAAAAACGGAACCGACCGCTCCATCGGACAAATATTCCGGGACAACGGCGTGAAATGGGCAGAAGCGTGGAATGCCAGAGGTTCACGGGTCAATGGAGCGCAGGAAATCATCCGGTTGCTGGCGGAAGGCAAGCTGAAAATCTTCCGGACTTGCAAACACTGGCTCCGGACAGTGCCCAGTCTGCCCCCGGACGAGCTAAATCCCGAAGACGTGGACACGACAGTAGAAGACCATGCCTGGGACGCCACTCGCTACGGCGTCATGAGACGCCGCCGCAAACCGGAAGAAGACTATCGGGAACCGGAAGAAACGGAAATGGAAATTGATCAAAACGGTCATCATCATATAAGGGTCAGAAATGGATGAAATCGACGTCGTGGCGGTGATCGACCCGCCACAATACAAAGAACAACCCGAGCCGGATGCGCTGGCCCGGAAATGGAAAAAACGAATTGATCTGGCGAGACGACACAACCGGAAATTTCACGAGCGCATCCGGCACAACCGCAAGCTCGTTTCCGGTCTGGACTGGAGTCGCGATCCGGACTCGAGGAATTTCTACCTGCACCGGGCCAATCTGATACAGAGCACGATCACGGCCCTGTTACCGAGCATTTATGCAAGAAATCCCGAGATTGCCGTCCAGCCCCAGCACGCTTCACACGACCTGAAGCTCTTGTGCAAGACGATCGAAACGGTCACGAACCGGTATCTTGAGGATGCCCATCTGAAAACCCGGGCGAAATCGACCGTCCGGGCGGCCCTGACGTGTTCATACGGGGTTTTGAAGGTCATGTATCAGCAAGGCAGACGACCGGCCCCGCTGATCCAGTCAAAAATGCAGGACGCACAGGACAACTTGCAACACGTCAACCGCTTGCTCATGGAGCTGGAGGACGAGGCGGCCCGGGCGGAACAGGAAGCGATCAAGGCCGAGCTGGAACAGACCCTGGCGGCACTGGCGGAAAAAGCGGAAATAGAACAGGCCGAAGGCATCGTCATCGACCGGGTCATGACGGAACATCTGTTGATTGATCCGAGCGTGGCCGAGTTCTGGGACTATGAACAGGCCGACTGGATCATCCAGATCGTCCCGATGAAAAAGGAAATGGCTGAGGGCCTGTTTGGTTATAAACTGGACAAGGCCCATCTCTACAACGAGGACAAAAAGCAATCCGGCAAAATCTTTTCCGGTGGCGACACCGGCACCGGCGACGATGCACAGGTCTGTCTCTTCGAAATCTGGGACAAGACGACACAACGGGTTTACACGATGGCCGAAGGATGCGAGTTCTGGTTACAGGAACCCTACAGCCCGCCGAAAGTCGGGGAACGCTGGTACCCGTTTTTTCTGTTGCCGTTCCAGACAGTGGACGGCCAGTTCGTCGGCCCGTCGCTTGTCGATCTGACCGAACGCTTGCAGGACGAGCACAACACGGCCCGCGACCGGTATAACGAACATCGCGATCTGATCAAGCCCGGTTATATCGCCAGCGCCGATATTAACGAGCGGACATTGAAGCGTTTTTCGGATTCGGAATTGGGCGAGATCACCCTGATCGACGCCGACGGGCGTCCGATCAATCAGGCGATCATGCCCAAGCAGCATCCGCCCATTGATCCGGCCGCGTATGACACCGGCCCGGTACGGGTGGACTGGGAAATGGTCTCGGGGATGCAGGATGCGGCCCGCTCGACCATCGTCAAGCCCAAAACGGCCACCGAAGCGAACATCATGCAGCAATCCCTGTCCGGCCGGATTTCCGAATTCCGGGATCAGGTGGAAGACTTCCTGCAACAGATTGCCCAGTATACGGCGGAAATCCTGATTCAGGAACTGGATGAAAGACAGGTGGAAAAAATCATGGGGCCGCACCGGCAAGGCGTTTTGCCAGACAGGGTCAATCCGATCACCGGGGCGCCGGTAATCGGTGTGACCGAACTGGCCTACGACTGGCCGCAACTGTCGAAAGATGAAGTATTCCATCTGGTTCAACTGAAAATCCGGGCCGGAACGACCGGCATGCCAGACAAGCTGGAACAGCAGGAAAACTGGATCAAGATGTTACAAGCTCTCCAGCCCTTGATCGTCCAGATCATCCAGATCAGGACACAAGGCGGCGACGCCACCCCGCTTGTCAACATCATGAAAGAAACAATCAACCGGTTTGACGACCGGCTTGACGCCGAGGATTTCATCCCCCAACAAACCATCACACAACAAGGAGTTTAAATGGACGACCTTAAAAATCAGGAACGGGAACAACTGGACGAGCAGGACAAAGCGGCCGAACCGATCGGGCAGACCGAGGAAAAGGCGCCCAGCGAATTCGAGCAATTGCTTGACGACCTGACGGAGCCGGATGATCCCGGGGAGCAAGAAGAACAGCAAGAACAGCAAGAACAAGGAGAACAGGGAGAACAGGGAGAACAGGAACACGGCGAAGAACCGGTCAATGCCGCGCCAGAGACGCCCCGCCCGGAATCGAAGACGACGGAAGAAGAATTGTTGGCCGAAGTCAAGTCGGAACGGGGACAAAAGCGGGTGCGTGAACTGGTGGCGGGCTACAAGAAGCTGGAAAGCGAGGCGAACGAACTGAGAGAAGTCAATCAGGGAGTAGTCGAAGCCATCACACAAACCGGCATGGCCCCGGCCGAACTGGCCTCCACGCTGGAATTTTGCCGGCTGGTCGGAAGTGACGACGAAAAGAATCTCCGGGTTGCCGTCGAGATACTAGAGCAACAACGGAAAGTGCTGTATCAACGCCTTGGCGAGGCCGCTCCGGGGATCGACCCGCTGGAGGGCTATCCAGACTTGCGGGAAAAAGTCGAGGGAATGGAACTATCGGAAGAAGACGCCCTTGAATTGGCCCGGTTTCGTCGGATGCAGGCGCAGCAGCAGCTTACCACGCAACAGCAACAGGCGATGCAAAGACAAGAACAAGAGTATGCACAACATGTCAATGCATTCCGCCAACAGGCCGGCGCGTTCTTTTCCAGCGTGGCAACGGATCCGGACTATCAGGCCAAAGAAAAGAAAATCGCGGAATACTTCCAGCGCCCGGGCAAAGTGCAGGAATTTGTGCAGAAATTCTCACCCCATCAATGGCTGGATCAGCTGAAATTCATGTACGAAAACATCCCCTCCCCCGCTCCCGCCCCCGCGAAGCCTCAACCGCTGCGAAGCCGCCCGACGACAATCGGGCAGCAAATAGACCCCGCCTTGAAAGGGGCCGACTGCATCAAGGCGGTATTTGATTCGCTGGGAATTTAATTACAGAACAAGGTGCTGCCGACCTGACGACACGACGTGCCATTGGAGAAAAAGGTGGTACTGCCTACCTGGCGGGCGCTGGTGCCATCAGAATAAAAGGTGGTACTGCCGACCTGGTTGGCGCTGGTGCCGTTGGAGTAAAAGGTCGTGTCACCCAGTTGATAAGAATGAGAGCCGTCGGAGTAAAAAGTCGTGTCGCCCAGTTGATAAGAATGGGAGCCATCCGAGTAAAAAGTCGTGTCACCAAGTTGATAGCTGTAGGATTGGCCGAGAGCGGCCGAAGAGACTGTACATAAAAACAGGATAGGAAAAAGTTTTTTCATGGCGTCCTCACGGTGTCTGGTTTATCTATCATACCATGACAGCAAATGGGGGACATATTAAAATCGTACTGTACACATCGTAATTTGTCGCAGTTATCGCCGGGGATCGCGTCCCGGTAGCGCAAAGTGGGATTCATCGCAAATCGCAGTAGCCGGGGCCGCGTCCGGGAGGTGAAGTCCACGAAAATACAGGAGTTGCGTCCTGTGCCGGTGTGAAAGACGTGTTTTTCAATCTTTCATATTTGGAGCGACAAATGCCCATATCATCCGCAGACCTGCAAATTGCAGGCAAAACCTCATTAGACCTTTATCTTAAAAACGAGCCGATCAGTCAGATTGCGGTCGATACTCCCCTTTTAAAGAAGTTGATGGGGAAACGCAAGCATTTCGGGGGCGCTAAACAAAACATTGTGGTCAACATCCGCAAATCCCATGATTCCAATTTCGCCTGGGCTTATGGAGAAGACCCGGTCAGTTTCAACAAGCGCGACACCGTGGAAAACGTCGCCTTCCCGTGGCGCCGGGCCGTGGACGGTTTTTATATCGCCCACGACACGCTGTTTGCCAACGGGATCAAGGTCAAGGAAGGCGCGAGCAAGGAGTACCGGCTTGACGCCAGCGAGAAAATCCAGCTGGTCGATCTGATGAAAGAACAGATGGAGGCGTTTAGGACAGGCTTTACCGAAAAGCTGTCCCTTGAATTGCACCGTTCCGGCACGGCCTCTGACGATGCTGTAACCGGTCTGGATGCGCTGATTGCCACTGATCCGACCAAAGGGACGGTGGGCGGTCTGGATCGGGCAACGGCCGACTACTGGCGCAACAACGCGGCGACCGCCATCGCCGCTACCGGTGCCGGGACGCTGGCCGCCGCCATGGAAGGTGAATGGCGCAAATGCATCCGCAACGGCGGCAGCCCGGACTTCATTTTAGCCGGTTCCGCCTTTATCGACGCTTACCGTCAGCATGCCATCACGGTAACCAACAACGCCGACGCCAGCAAGGTCAAGACACTGGACGCCGGTATCGGCTCCGGGACGTCGACCGGGTTGTTCTTCAAGGGCGTCGAAATCATCTGGGATCCACAGTTCGAACAACTGGACGCGCTGGAGTCCCCGACGATTCCGTGGGAAAAACGCTGTTACTTCATCAACACCAAGTACCTTGAATACTACGATGACGAGATCGACATCGTTTCCCCCACCCGTCCCTACAACATTCTGGCGCTGTATCAGATGGTAAATCTGCGTATGGCGCTCGTCTTGAAGCGAGCCAATGCCCATTCCGTTTTGTCCATCGCTTAATCAAACCGGTGCCGAATCCGGCACCGGAAACCACAAGGGAAAAAAATGGTACCTCTTTATGCAATTTACGTCCGCCGGGACGCCTACATGATTACACCGGTCACCGTACCGGAATATGAATTGCCACTGTTACAGGAACTGTTCGGCGTGGAAAACGTGCAGAACGCCAATGGCAAACCTGCTGACAGAAACGGGCCGGGAAGCGCGGTTGGGGAATTCATGCCATCCGATGACGAATACGCCCGCTTTTGCGCCAAGTACGGTGCCGATCTGGTTGTACAGGTGTACGGCAAGCAAAAGACTGCGCTCGCAAAACTGGTCAAAGCGGCCGGCAAACCGAAGGCCAAGACGGATGCCGCCACAGCGGACATCGCCACAGCGGACGAATCCGGAACCGGTACGGAATAAGGTGCTCCATGGCTCAACCTCCTGCTTACAACCGCGCCAAGGACTTTACTGAGGACTTCGGTCAGGAAACCGATCATGCCGCATTAAACGCCGAACTGGACAAGGCATCCAACTCGATCAACGATATCCGGAGAAATCTGGCGGTTCTCCAGGCCGATGACGGCAAGTTGCGGCCGTATGTCGTCACCCCCGATTCGATCAGTCCCGACCTGAACGACGCCCTTGTGGAAGGGGTGGTGGCGGGCGCACAGGAAATGCTGACCCGGTCACTGGCCGCCGCCGATGCGTCTGTCGCGTCGGCGGAAAAAGCCAGGGCGAGCGAACTGGCCGCCGCGGCCAGCGAAAAGACGGCCAGTGCCGGGGCGGGCAGCGCCTCCGGTTTTGCCGAACGGGCCAAGGCATACGCCGAATACGCCAACCAGAACGGTATCCCGGCCGGGACTATCGTCTATTTCGCCGCCACCATGCCCCCGGCCGGGTATCTGAAAGCGGACGGCTCGGCCGTGGGGAGGGAGACATATCCAGAACTTTTCGCCGCGATCGGAACCACCTTCGGATCAGGTGACGGGAAGACAACGTTCAATCTGCCGGACTTGCGTGGCGAATTCGTCCGGGGTTTCGATGACGGGCGTGGTGTGGATACAGGGCATGCTTTCGGCCACAACCAAAACGACAGCGTAGAAAACCATCAGCACCTGACAACCGCCGGGATCGAAGGATCAATTGTCGTTACAGCGGGCAGGCCCCAAAACTCGACATACTATGGCCTCTTCGGCGAAATTGCCCAATCGCTTGTATCGGGCATCATCAAAAAGATCATCAGCCCGACACAGAGCGAAACATCAACGGGCAGTACCTGGATTGCTCACGACAAAACATCCGGCATCGTAAATTACGGCACGGCAGATACAGATGCACTGAGTCTTCGGGAAGCCGAGACGCGCCCCAGAAACATCGCGCTTTTGGCCTGTATCAAGGCGTTCGATGCCGCGACAAATCCCGGGCTGGTCAATGTGACGCAACTGGCGCAGGAAATGGCGAACAAAACGAATGCGGCCGAGGCCGCGCACGCGGCAATGCCCAGCAGCCGTTATATTGCCTTGTCGGTACCGGTGCCCAGCATGCCGTACAGGTACACCGTACCGGCAGACGGTTACATCGGTTTTCGTGGGACGCCGACCAAAGTCGGGGGCAGTATCACGATCAATACAAGCGGCCAGTACGGTGTCATGGTGATGCCCCCCATTGTGACAGTCTGCCAGACCATTTTACCTGTCAGCAAAGGGATGACGGTGGGGATATGGGTCGAGCATATGACGATCGAATTTGCCGGTTTCATCTACGCCAACGGGTCACTATGAATACCTACATCACACAAGACATCAATGGGAACATTACCGCGTCGGCCGACTGGGCTTTTCCCGGTTCGACACGGGCCGGGCAACCCGTTTTGCGCGGCCATGACGGCAAACTGTATTTCAAAGACGAACTGCCACTCAAACCCCAACCGTCTCTTTCCGAACAGAAAGCCGCCAAAAAGGATGCCTTAAACGCCGCGTTCGAGACCGCGTCGAAAGAGGCCCACTGCAATTCATCGGTCGGCTTTGTGATCAATGCCGACGAGATGGCCAACCGGAATATTTCCAGTCTGATCATCGCCATGGAAGCGACGGGCCGGGAAACGGCGCGATTCTGCGCGTTCGACAACACGTTCCACCCCGTGACGCTGGATCAGTTGAAGACGATGCAACTGGAAATCATCGCTCATGCACAGGGACTTTACGAAAGAAAGTGGGCGCTACGGGAAAAAATAGACGCCGCCACGACAGTAGAAGAACTGGAAACTATTGTTCCGGTCTTGTCGCCCGGAGAAGCATCATGAGCTTTCAGCCATTACCGGAGGACTTGCCCGGGATGCGGGCGGCATTGGCCGAAAAGCTAAAGCAAGGCTCGGACAAAATGCATGAGCATGACGTTGCCATCGCAGAGATACAAGATGCCAACAGAAAGCAGGATGAGCGGCTGGAACGGATCGAAAAGAATACCGCGACCCTGGTCGACATTTTCAAAGCCGGGAACGGGACAGTCAAGACTGCGAAGTGGTTCGGGAAACTGCTGATCTGGATCGGCAGCCTGTCATCCGCCCTCTATGCCCTCTGGTACGCCATCATCAACTGGCCGCACAAGGGAGGATAAGATGCCAGACAACACGACAATCCGGCTGGGGGTCGCCACCCTGGTCGTTTCGGCCGCGGCGCTGGTGGGGATCGCCACGCATGAGGGGTACCGGGGAGAAGCTTATAAAGATGCCGTTGGCGTCGCCACGATCGGCTTCGGTGAAACCGCAGGCGTCAAAATGGGCGACAAGACCACGCCGGAGCGCTCGTTAGTCCAGTTGTTAAAAAGCACGAACCGTCACGCCGATGCCATCCGGGAATGTGTTGCCGTCCCCCTGTACCAACATGAATTCGACGCATATGTCTCGCTGGCCTACAACATCGGGCCGGGAGCGTTTTGCAAAAGCACGCTCGTGAAAAAACTCAACGCAAGAGACTATGCCGGCGCTTGTGAAGAAATCAAGCGCTGGAACCGGGCAGGCGGCAAAGTATTGCCGGGCCTGACGAAGCGGCGTGAACATGAATATCGATTATGCAAGGGGAAAGTATGAACAGTCTGATGCAGCGCTATCGCACGCATGAAGAACTGTTGGCCGAGCTTCGGGCACGGCTCGGGTTCGTCTCGCAGGGGCCGTCCGCCAACAACAACCGTGCATTGATGAAATCGTTTCTGCGCGAAGCGCACGACTACGTTTACAACCAGTTGAACCCGACGGCCATGCGTAAGAAAACGGTGATCATGCTGGAACCGGGTTCGTATCTCTACGACTGGCATAACGACGAAGAGGACGAAGACATCGATCCGGGCCGGGTGGAATCGGTCTGGGTAATCGACGGCAACGACCGGTATCGGCTAATTCAGGGGATCACCGAACATCACCGGGCCGACGATTCACGCGGCCAGCCGATACGTTACGACACCTTGGACGGGCAAATCGAACTCTGGCCCGTCCCCGACCGGACAGGTTATGGACTCTTGGTCGAATACGTCGCCGGGAAACCCCGCTTCTCGGAAGCGTCGGATCGGCCGGGCGTGCCCGATGATCTGGTACTGCTTTACGCGATTTACGTCGCAAAAGCTCATTTTCGTCATCCGGATTATCAGGTCGCGTCATCCGCTTTCAACGCGGCGCTGTCCAAAGCGCGGATGTCCCAGCACGAGAACCGGCGGTATTTCACGGCCGGGGCATCCTGCCCGGCCGGGGAAGTCGTGGGGTCGGACGGGAATTACCGTTTTGTTGTGAGGAAAACATGACGTCGATTACGTTCAACAAGTTCGACTTGGGCATCGATCATCGAAAAGACGCCGCCGTTTCCGACGCCAACCGGCTTCTTGAGATGAAAAACGCGCATGTCACGACCGGCCTGGCTACGGCGAAACGGCCGGGCCT
>DBGFLV010000314.1:0-5106 GCA_048528425.1 Oxalobacter sp.
GGAATAGGTTTTTGCAGAGGACGAGAAAAGTGCCGCTTTTAATACGAAAGAAGGGGGGGTTAGGTCGGGAGAAAGACGTTGGATTGTCGCAAGGTCTCGTAAGGTATCGGTGCAGGAGACGGGACACCTGGCGGCCCCGTCTCGTGACGACAAGCCGGTTTCAATGACCGGTCGAATCGGTGTCTTCTGCCGCTTCAAAGAGGAACCAGATGCGTCTTTCGGTTTCGTCAATCCAGTTTTCCAGCAAACTGGCCGTAGCGACGTCATTGTATTGGTCACAGATCTCGTGCGCCTGGCGCATGGAGTTCAGCAAGCTCATGTTGTCGTCTTTGAGTTCGTTCAACATGTCCAGCGGATCAACGTAGGGCTCGTTGTTGTCTTTGATACGCTGTTGCTGGCCAATTTCACTGATGGAATGCAGGGTTTGCGCACCCAGTTTTCTGACCCGTTCCGCAATGACGTCGGTCATGTCGAACAACTGGTCACCGTGTTCGTCGAACATCAGGTGGTAATCACGGAAGTGCGGGCCGCTCAGATGCCAGTGGAAATTCTTGGTTTTCAGATACAGCGCGAAGACGTCCGCTAAAAGCGGATTCAAGGCTTGCTGGATTTTGGTGATGCCTTCCGCAGACAGATCGGAAGGCGTGGACAGTCGGGAAACCGGATTCGATTTTTTCATGGAAGCTCCTGAAATATCAAGGTTATGGACAGTTTTGCTGTCTGTTTCAACGGATTGTTTTGTAGACATTGACGTTCCAATCGTAAAAAGTGAAGGCAGGTTTATTAAAACTTCAAATGAACGTGGCCGGATAATGAAAGATCAATCTTTTTCGGTCTTTTCATCGGCAAACTGATCAATAGCCTGAAAACAGAATACACCAAAATATTTTTTCTTGCTGATGACGGGAACCATTGACGATGACGACCAGGCAAAAACAGAAGTGGTTTTTACTGACCGTTATATGGTAGAAGGGAACGAAACGCCGTTCCATTGAAAAAAAGCGTTTTCTTGATTTTTCTCAGAAGAGTCGGGAATGCACCGCAAGCAAGTCCAAGATATAAAAACCGGCAACGGGCCGGTTTTTTTTGAAGAAATCGAAATGAACGGGTTTTTATTCCTCACGACGCATATGTGGAAACAAAATGACGTCCCGAATATTCGGTGAATCGGTCAACAGCATGACGAGACGGTCGATACCGATGCCGCAGCCCCCGGCAGGAGGCATACCGTATTCAAGCGCCCGGATATAGTCGGAGTCGTAATACATGGCCTCTTCATCGCCGGCATCCTTGGCTTCGACTTGTTTCAAAAAGCGCGCGGCCTGATCTTCCGGATCGTTCAGCTCGGAAAAACCGTTGGCGATTTCACGGCCGACCATAAACAGTTCGAATCGTTCTGTAATGCCCGGACGTGTGTCGGAGGCCCGAGCCAGCGGCGAGACTTCGATCGGGTAGTCAACGATGTAAGTGGGTTCCCACAATTGGGCTTCGGCCGTTTCTTCAAAGAGAGCCAGTTGCAAAGCGCCGATGCCGGCCGTGGGCAAAAGAGTGACACCGAATTTTTTCAATTCGGCCCGTAAAAAAACGGCATCGTTCAACTGTTCCGGTGTGTAATTCGGCGCATGTTTTGAGATAGCCTCCAGAATGGTCAGCCGGTGAAACGGTTTGGAAAAGTCCAGTTCACGGCCCTGATAGGTAATGACAGGGGTGCCGTACGTGTCGACGACGGCTTGCCGGATGACGGTTTCGGTAAAATCCATCAGCCATTGGTAATCGACGTAAGCGGCATAGAATTCCATCATCGTGAATTCCGGATTGTGACGTGGTGACACCCCTTCATTACGGAAGTTGCGGTTCAGTTCGAAGACCCGTTCAAAGCCGCCCACCAGCAAGCGCTTCAGGTAGAGCTCCGGCGCAATGCGCATGTACATCTGCATGTCCAGTGCGTTGTGGTAAGTGATGAAAGGCTTGGCCGCGGCCCCGCCCGGAATCGGATGCAACATTGGCGTTTCCACTTCCATAAAACCGTTCTCACCCATGAAGCGTCGGATAGAGGCAATAGCGGCCGTACGTGCCTTAAACGCGCGGCGCGTTTCTTCGCTCATGATCAAATCGACGTAACGCTGGCGATATTTGAGTTCCTGGTCGGAGAGTCCGTGAAATTTGTCCGGTAGGGGACGGACGGACTTCGTGATCAGGCGCAGTGACGTCACCCGAATGGTCAGTTCACCGGTTTTGGTTTTAAACAAGGTTCCTTCTGCGCCGAGAATGTCACCGATATCGTAACGCTTGAAAACGTCGTGAGCTTCCTTTCCGATCGTGTCGTTGGAAATGAAGAGCTGAATGCGGCCGTCGGCACGAGAGCCCGAGGCGTCCTGTAAAGTGGCGAAAGAAGCCTTGCCCATCACCCGCTTCAACATCATGCGTCCCGCGACACAGACCGGTACGGGCTTGCCTTCCAGCATTTCGTTGTCTTTATCGCCATAGTGCTGATGCAGATCGGCCGCCTTGTGCATGGGACGAAAATCGTTCGGATAGGCAACGCCTTGCTGGCGCAGGGCGGCAAGTTTGGCACGACGTTCGGCCATAATGGAATTTTCGTCCTGGACGGCCGCTGCCGGTTCGTTGTTTTTAATCTGCGTAGTCATGGTGCAATATGAATTCGATAAGTGGGAACTTTTCCCGGCATTACACACCCTGCTTGAGCGACTCGATAATGAAGTCGTCCAGATCGCCGTCCAGGACAGCTTTGGTATTGCCGGTTTCGTGATTGGTGCGCAAATCTTTGATACGGGACGAATCGAGCACGTAGGAACGGATCTGGTGGCCCCAGCCGACGTCGGTTTTCGAGTCTTCCAGTTTTTGCTGTTCGCTCATCCTTTTGCGCAGCTCCAGTTCGTAAAGACGCGATTTGAGCATTTCCCACGCATCGGCGCGGTTTCTGTGCTGACTTCGGTCATTCTGGCACTGCACGACGATACCGGTCGGCAGATGCGTCAGCCGCACGGCGGAATCCGTTTTGTTGATGTGTTGGCCGCCCGCCCCGGAAGCGCGGTACGTATCGACGCGCACGTCGGCCGGGTTGATGTCGATTTGGATCGAATCGTCCACTTCGGGATAAACGAAAAGACTGCAAAAAGACGTGTGTCGGCCGTTGGCCGAGTCGAACGGCGATTTTCTGACCAGCCGGTGAACGCCCGTCTCCGTACGCAGGTAACCATAAGCGTATTCGCCCTCGACTTTGATCGTGGCGGTCTTGATACCGGCGATTTCACCATCCGACTGTTCCAAAATGGTGGCGTTGAAACCTTTGCGTTCACAGTAGCGCAGATACTGGCGCAAAATCATCGACGCCCAGTCCTGGGCTTCGGTACCGCCTGCACCGGCCTGAATGTCGACAAAGCAGTTGCAGGGATCCATGGGATTGGAAAACATCCGGCGAAATTCCAGTTTTTCCAGTTGTTCCTGCAATTGGCGTACGTCCGCTTCAACTGATTTGAGCGTTTCGTCGTCCTGTTCTTCGCGTGCCATCTCGAACAGTTCGGCCGCGTCGGTTAAGCCGGACTGGATATGCGTTAACGACAGAACGACATTTTCAAGGGATTTTTTCTCCTTGCCGAGTTCCTGAGCTTTTTGCGGATCGTTCCAGACAGCGGGGTCTTCCAGTTCGGCGTTGACTTGCTCAAGTTTGTCTGACTTGGCAGCGAAGTCAAAGATACCCCCGTAAAGCCGTTTCCCGTTCGGTCAGGTCGTTGATACTGTGAAGGATCGAATTGATACGTTCCGCTTCCATGATAATGATTAACCTGTAGGTAAATAAAAAATTATACCTGACACCGTGGTAAACGTTGCCGTTTAGCGCCGTTTTTCCGATGAAAACGTGAAAAAAGCCGACAAACGGGCGATTGTTTTCCGGGTGTCACGGTTGCATGAACAGTACCAAACCGATCATGACGCTCAGGCTGATCGCGATGGAAACGGACAGGGTCATGCTGGACAAGGCACCGTCACTTCGGCAGCGTTCGGTGAAAAGAGGGGCCAGGGACGAGACAGGCGCAAAAACGATGACGGCCAGTACTTGCCGGACTTCCTGCGGAAAGGGCAGGCAGAAATAAAGCAGGCATGAAAACACCGTACCGAACACGAGACGCCAGCCAATGACGGAGAACATGGTTCGGTATTTGTCGGCCCGTGTCTTGAATTCAAACATCATGCCAATTAACAACATGGCGAAAAAACGATTGGCATCGGCAACGGGTCCGACCAAAGTCACGATCGTATCGGGGACGGGAACGTTGAAAAGAACGAGTAAAAGCATGAGCATGTACGTATTGAACGGTACGGAACTGACGAATTTTCTGAAAATCGTTCCCGTCGTCTGTTTTTCATTCGGGTTGGTGCGGAGTACGGTTGAAGCGAAAGCAAAAGAGCCGCCCGTCACCATGAAAGCGTTACCGATGTCGAACAGACAGGCAATAAGGGTTCCGCCCGGCCCAAAGAAAGTCTGTACGAACGGAAGCGCGAAAGCACCAATGTTGAATCCGGTCACATTGATCATCGAAAAAGCGCTCTTTTCCGTCGTTTGCCCACGGCTGAAAAAGAAAACGAACAGCATGGGAATCAGACTGCACAAAAAGCCCAGGAAGATGACGAGAAAAAGGGAATTGTTCCGTTGGAAGCTACCGAAAGCGTGAATGACTGTTGCCGGCAATGTGACGTTTAACAGAATGAACGCAATGATCCGGTGATCTTGAGGACGTTTGAAAAAGAATTTCTTAAGGCCGTATCCAACGACGATGATCAGGACAAAAGACAGCGCCTTTAAAAGGACGGTACCCATGACGGTTTCGTGAAGGGGAAAAGACCTTATTGTCGCTTTTCCGGCTGTCTTTCAAGAGGCTCTGTACCGGTAGACACGAAATTGCCGGCAATCGGAGAGCAAAGGTCGAGTTCGGCAATGACGGGTGTGTGATCCGATGGTTGTTTCCATTTTCTGGGGAGTTTGTCAATCGTGCAGTTTGTGCAATGCGGGGCAAGCGCTTTCGATAACAGAATGTGATCCAGACGCAATCCCCGATTGCGCTGAAAGGCCAGCTGCCGGTAATC
>DBGFLV010000315.1:0-1542 GCA_048528425.1 Oxalobacter sp.
GTACCAATCTCTGATTCTCTGGAAGCTGGCCGAAGGTACCCTGCGATTTTCGCAGCTTAAAAAGGAAGTGCCTTGCGCCACGCCAAAGATGCTGACCCGGCAGTTGCGAGAGTTGGAAACAGACGGGTTGATCCGCCGCGAAGTCTATCCTGTGGTGCCGCCGAAGGTAGAGTATTTGTTGACCGAATTCGGCAAAAATATCGAGCCGGTGCTGAAAGCGACGTCTGTCTGGGGGCGGAGTTACTGGCATGGACAGGGCAGGGAAGTGAACTGTACAATGACGCCACCCGGGCCGGAGATGCCGGACTGACCGTTTCGGCAATTGCCGCGCATGGCGATACCGTCCTGTTCTTTATCGCGGAACCCAGAAAAAGAACACCGTCGTGCCGGAAAAAACGTCGTCTGATTTCTGCGGTTCGTTCAGCAAGAGAAACTGTACGGGCGAACACGACGACAAAAACCTGTTTTTTCTCAATACCGGATAAACCCGGGAAGCGATAGCCGGTCAAAGAAGGGCGTTTTCCGGAAAACCGGCCGTTTCCCCGGACGTGACAAAACAAGTTGGCATGAGAGCCGGCCGAACGATTTAATGGACGCGGTTTGCAAACGCATTGACGAAACCCCATGACTGTCCCTGACTGGAAAAGAAAATGAGATCCCTCCTTCCCTATCTGCACCGGTTGAAATACCGGTGGGTTGCGCTGGCCAACGCCGTTTTGCTGGGGGTGGCGCAGCTTTACGTGTGGTATCTGGAAAAACAGCCTGTCGACGAGCGAACCGACATGCTGATACGGATTCTTCACACCAACAACTCTTCCATGCTCTGGTATCTGTTGATCGGGAGTGGTTTTTACTTTTATTACCGGTACCGGGAAAGACAGACCGGCAATACTGGCCGATACCTGGGGTCGTTCTGGATTCCGTTGTCCGTCTGGGTGCTGGGCATGATTATCACGACCGCCATGACGATCAAGTCGCTGTCGATGTGGTGGTAGACGAGTCTTTTTCCGGCGCCGTTTCTCCGCTTCAGTGCGATTCCTTTCCACTTCGTTTTGACAAGCCGATCAAGGCCGTGACAAACAGAAAAATGACCGGCTGTCAAAGAAGACGTTTCGGTTTTTACCGGGAAACGTCAAAGCCGTTTTTCACTTTCAAGGAAGCCTTTTTCAGCTTATTGAGCATGCTTCGTCACTCATTCGGTTTGAAACCGATTTTATCCAGCGAGCGTTTTTTAATTCTCCAGTGGCTGGTTGTGTCTGTCCCCAGTCGATTTCATTAATAACTGTAACGATAACATGACTGACTGTTGACGGAATAGAAAAAATCCACTTCAGCTTTTTCTGAAAAGGACGATTCCTCATCAGGAGTGAAACGGTTTAATGCGTATTCTCAAGATGGTGTTCTTTCTCGAAATCGGACAAAGCTTTGACGAAGTCCATTCTGCCGCTTTGGGCCGCTTGCCGATAATAGTCGTGTGCCTTGGCCATGTCCGGTTTGACGCCGATGCCTTTTTCATAAAGAGCGCCCAGTTGGTATCGAGCC
>DBGFLV010000316.1:0-7339 GCA_048528425.1 Oxalobacter sp.
GAAAAAACCCTTTGCATCGCCGTTATCTGAGAATGACGACGTCTTTCGTCAAGCGGTTTTCGAGGCGATAGCGTCGGCCGAGGCAGGCGAACTCATTGATCATCGTCAGGTTCAGTCCCTGTTTTTGAAATTGAAAATCAAAACGTTAAGGTTAATGGATTGCAAAAGAAAAAGAAACTGGTGTGGACACCGCTGGCTTTGAATGACCGGACTGAACTCTTTTACAGTTTCAACGATCGGGATGAAGCCCTCTTCAGCGATGAAACCATCGACGAAGCGACCAGAAGTCTCGCCGCCTCTGCCGAATCGGACACGCCGGGCAGGATCGACGGCACGTTTGAAAAAAAACTCTCGGAACAGACCGTGCTGGTGTATGACGTAAAAGACAAAACCGTCCGGATATTGCGCATTTTGTCTACCGGAGTGTAAAAACCACCGTTTGCAAACGGCAGTCGAATTCGCGTATCACATCTTTTAAATACCGGTGCCAATCCGCCGAAAAGCCGAAGTCGGCAATAAAAAGCGCTGTCTTTATGCCCGATTCCGTTGGAAAAGTTCGTCAGGTGGAAGTGAAGAACTCTCCGGAAACCGGAAACGGTCTACTCTCCCGACCACGACGGTCAACGCACAGACGACGCAGTGGATGCGCATTCGGCGGAAAAGAGGCACCCTAACCGACACTCAGGCAAAAACGGTATCGTGTTTTTGGAGATACTGACACATCGGCCAAGCAAGCGCCCCTGTGTCACTCCTTTTTCCGGAACAAACACCTGTTCCATCATCACGCCGACGTTTTCATTCGTTCAACACCGAGTAAATGGCATTGCGGACGTCGACCGACACCACGTCATCCAGTGCCGTTGTCGTCATCGTCACCACCGAAAGCTTTCGCGCCGGATCGGCAAACCATTTCGAACCGTAGACACCGCCCCAGGCCAGTGTTCCCACCGTTTGTGGTGTTTCCGCCCTGACCGGATCGACCAGCACGCCCCAACCCAAACCGAACCCGAAACCGGGACGCGCCTCAATTCCTTTCAACTGATTTTTCGACATAGCTTCCATCAATGATCTGTCTGCCAACGGCGCCGAACCCGACCGGACAGCATCGACCAGCTTCATCAGATCGCTTGCTGTCCCGACCAACCCGACGCCTCCCGACGGATACGCGTCCCGGTGAAAAACACGTTCGGGCGAAAAGTGAAAGTACCGGTCGTCAGGCGAGGTCAGATATTGATCGTCCGCCATCCTGACCAGTTTGCCCTCTTCCAGATAATACGGTGCCGCCACCCGATTCCGTTCGGCCGGAGCAACGGAAAACGCCGTATCCGTCATACCAAGCGGCCCGGTCACCAGCTCTGCCATCGCTTGCCGGAAATCCTGTCCCGTCACGGCAGCGACCACCGCTCCCAACACATCGGGGCCCAGCGAATAGAGCCAATTCGTCCCCGGCTCGAAAAAGAGAGGAACACTCGCCAACCGCTTCAGATTTTCTTCCAGCGTCATGCCGGTGATGTCCAGCCCGTCGGAAACGCCTGCCTGCGCATAAGGCCCGTCTTCCTTTTGTGCCCATCGGTAGTCCAGTCCCGACATATGACACAAAAGCTGGCGGATCGTGATGGCCGGTTTCGATCCGTCTGACAGAGAAGGCGTAAAGTAAGGCAACCATCGGGATACGGGATCGTCAAAAGACAGCTTGCCTTGTGAAACGAGCGCCGCGACGGCCAGGCTGGTCAACGCCTTACTGATTGAAGCGAGGCGAAACAACGTATTTTCCCGCATCGGTTTGCGGGCTTCGATATCGGCCAGACCTGCCGCTCTCTTGTAAACCGATTGTCCTTCGTGATTCACCAGCACAACCACCCCGCTGGTCATTTCAGCAGCCAAATTCTTGTCAATTGCCGAATTGATGGCACTACCCAGTTTTTCGGCAAAAAAAGCCTTTCCCATATCGCCTCCTGTCCGTTAATCTTCTTGGCTGATTATAAACTGACGAGGATGCAAAAACGGCCGCCCCTTGTTCCCGACTATGGAAAAGAACGGGAAATCCCGTTTTTTCCACAGGTAAAAAAGATCTGGCTGTTTTTCCGGTCAAGGTGATCATGTCGAAACGCCTTTTCTGCAAAGATGAGGCTATACTGATTCCTTGTCCGTTTTGACGTTTCAGGGAGAAAAAACACATGATTCACCGGTTCAAAAAAGGCGTCGTTTACAGTGGCGAACTGATCTTCGGCGGCTGTGGCGGCCTCGAACGCAACAAGATTACCATACTGAAAAGAACGAAAGGCTGGCTGGTTTATCAGGAACAGTACGGAAAAGTCGTCCGGCAAAAAAGACAGTACACGACAGGCTGGGGAGATTGTTTTTACACACCCTACGACGAATTTCATGCCTATTCGGTAGAACCCTTCTAAGACTGGCTCAAATCGGCCGCAGACATCGGCCATGCCGACAAAACTCTTTTTTGAAAAGCCGCAATCCGGTTAACGTCTCGGCCTGTGCTTGGCAGGTAGCCGTTATGTACAAACGAACGCTCCCGCAACGAACAGGGCCGTACAGATGCTCTCTCATGGGAAAAATACCCGGAGTCTGCAGAAAACAGCACTGTCACGATAAAAACGGGTTGTCGTCACCGCTCTTTGCCGGTTATCGTACCGAATTGAACAGGCCGTTTTCCGATGAGTAATTCGCCCCCGACAAATAAACGGACACAAGAAACCAAACACCCGATTGGGAAACCGCTTTGACAAAGAAGCTGCTTGCACGGCAAGACCGGTTTCGCCACGTCCCGACCTGTCGCCCTGCACTGCGGATCAAGGCGGCCCGGAGAGTCGCTTCACGACCTTTCCCTTTCCACTGCATAAACCGGTTCGGGCTTGCTGTCGGAAGAAACAGAGTGATGAATTGAACCGAAAAGAGGCTGCCGGCCAACTCGGCAGCCTCTTTTCGGTTCTGTCCAACGATCGGCCAGCGGAAATCTTGACCGACCGATCCGGACAAACTGTTGCTTTCATACAGACTGCCTTATCAGGGGAAAGCCTTCCGTCATCGCCATCACACCGTTTTCGTCGATCAAAAAACCTTCTACAGCGTGTTTTTCGGTGATCCGGGCAATGCTTCGCGCAAAACCGTCAACGGTTTCATTAAAAAGCCCGGTCGACACCACATCACCGGTCAGGCCATTGTCACTGATAACGCAAACCAGACGATTGGATGAGGGATACCCCGTCCGGGGATCGAGAATGTGGCCATAGCGCCTGCCTTCAACGGCAACAAACGTTTCGGCTTGAGAAGAAGTGGAACAGCAGCGATTATCCAGCGCAATGTGAAAAGGCCGCCTTTCATCAGCCGGATCCGAAACGTAAACATCCCATGCTAAACGGGAATCGGGATTAATAGCATAAATCGTGCTCCCCCCGGCATTGACCATTCCGTCGGTAACGCCTCGCCTTTTCATCGCTGAAATCAGCTGGTCAACAGCGTAGGCCTTGATAAACGAGCCCGTGACGATTTCCTGCCCTTTTCGTATGCGGACTTCGTTGTCCCGGATGTCGATACCCCGATAGTCGATACGGCTTTTTACCGCCCTGATTTCACCGGGTGACGGAATGCGCTCAACCGTGTCGCGGTAAAATCCCCACAATCGAACAAGCGGCATGACGGTGACATCATAAGTGCCATCGAAACAGTCGGAGAGCGACATCACGTCTTTCAATATCGCGACTGTTTCATCATCGACTTCAACGAAATGACCGGCATTCCGGTTGATCCGGTCGATAAAAGAACCGGAACGATATGAATTGTAAAGCCTGTCCACCCTTTCAAGAACGGCAAAAAGCTCATCGAAAACGGCCTCGTCGAACGCTGCCGGAATTTTGATGCGGATGTGAGCGTGAAAGAGAAACCTCGACTGGACTTTGTAGAGAAAATCACTCATCAGTATCGGTTATCTTGAAGCCGAAGCCCATTCCGGCTTTTTCTTTTCAAGTCGCGTTTTGCCGTCTTTCTCCTGCTTTGCATTCTTTTTGTGCGGTTTCCTGTCCTTAGTGTGATTTTTGCGGGGCTTTCCACTTTCGTCCGGATACGGTCCTGCCTGAGCAGGGCCGCTTAATCCGGTTACGACCAGTGAAAAAACCGCCAAGGACAATCCGGTTTTTTTAATACTCCCCATTTTCTTTTCAATCCGTGTGCTCCGTCATATCCAGTACTTCGGATAATGCCGGTTCTTGTTTGAAGAAAAATTATTCACGATCACCGCGACCAGCAACATGATCAGCACCCCCACCAGAACAGGCGAAAAAGCGTACATAATCCCCAGCCTGTGGATCGAGGCGCCTCCGATAACGGCAATCAGCGCCGTTGCGCCGCCCGGCGGATGTGTCGTATTTGTCACCAGCATGGCCGCAATCGCCGTCGAGACGGCCAGAGCAGCCGCCAAAGCGAGATGATCAGGGAAAAGATTATAGGCGACGACACCGACCAACGCGGAAATGACGTGTCCTCCCACCAGATTGCGCGGCTGGGACAACTCCCCCATAGGAACGCCATAGATCAACACTGCGGACGCCCCGAACGATCCGATCAGAAACAAATTGGCGTCTTCCTGAATACCCAGGTAACTGTTCAACCACCAGACGGCATAAATCCCGACAAAGCCGCCCACCCATGCCCAGAAAACCTCCGATAACGGTTTCTTTTGCAGCGTTCTCGGGCCACCCCTCATTTTCAGGAAATAATGTTTGATACTCATCTTTGAAAAACCTTCCTGCTCTCCCACGGAAGAAGCATGTAAAATCCTTTAAACTGTCTCCGGACGCCCTTTTATCCGAACCGGTGCCGAGAAATCCCCATGCGACTCTCCACTCATACCCGTTATGCCATCCGGCTGGTTTTCGAACTGCACCTGGCCAATGCCCCTGTTTCAATCGCGCGGCTCTCCGAGATCACCCACATCAACGAAAAACTCGTCGAAACCCTCCACGCTGTCCTGAAGCGAAACGGTATAACGGACAGTATCCTTGGCGCACACGGTGGCATCAGACTGGCAAAGCCCCTGTCGGCCATCAGTCTCGGCCGGATGATCGACCTGTTCGACGACGGTGTGAAATTCGTCGTCTGTTTCGGCGACAAATCCAACAATTGTCCCCGGCAAGCCGTTTGCGAAACCCGTTCGATCTGGAAAATCGTTTCCGACCGGATCGGTCGCGAACTCGACGGTATTTCGCTCGCTTCCATACTGGATCAGTATTCCTCCAAAACGGAAAAGGCGTCTCCCATGGTCATCCGGTGTTTTCACCGGAAAAGCGACACGACCTTTTGAAACGGGAAAAACGGATCGCCATGATACCTCATCGGCCATTGCCGTGCCGGACGTCCTCCTGACGCCGGAAAAAAGCTGCCTCCTTCCGCTCTCTGCACCGCTACTCGGCCTGTGCCGCCCTTCATTTTCCGGCCCAGTTCTTGCCGGTGAAAACGTGAAACAACGATACCTGACTTTCCGAAAAGGAAAAACCCCCTTGCCGGGGGGTCTTTTCAGTGAAAAACGTCCAGCGTCATCGCCTTCCGCTCCCTTCCAGACGAGCCGTCCAGGATTCAATCCTTCCGGTCTCCGCTCGTTTCAGCAACGTGTTTTTCCAGCCTGCCGACAACCCTTCCGTTTCCGCCAGACGCAACCAGTTGTCCGGATCAGTTGCAGGCCGCCGCTTTTCATCGCCGAACATGACGGACATCATTTCGTGAACGGAAACACGGCTGATCCTTTGCATAAACCGAAAAGGCAGCGCCGCGCCAACCGTGCCCGGTTCAAGAACACGGTAAAGCCAACCGCACCGGGCGTTTTGCTGCATGACCAGAGCCAATCCATCGCAACAGGCGCACCGGTCAAGCTTGAAACACGGCGACCGAGGCTGGCTGACCTGAATGACGGCTTCTCCCCAACGGAACACGTCACCGACGAAGACGTTTTTTTCATGCCAGCGGTTGTCGGACAGGTTCTCGCCGAAAAAAGCCGGCCTGAAAAAGTCACCTCGTCCGGCATACCGGCTTTGCCACCAGTCGTAATGCAGGGAAGGATACTGCAACAACGCCCGCTCGGGACCTCCATGAATTTTCATCGCAGCCTGTTCGTCACCCTCCAGACCGGTTGGCGAAAGCCACAATTCTCCAAACACTTCCGTTTTGGCTATCGCACTTTTGAAACCCATGTTCGTTACCTGCGTCTTGCCGACAAAAACTCTCATGATTTTTCCGCCGAAAGAGAAGAAACCGGTTTTATTTTCTGCATGAATCCGTAACGAAGTCAATGATTTGGCCGATGAAACCACAAAAAATCAGCGAAACCGGCGTGACGTTTTCGTTTTCGAAACCAGGAAAAACAGCGTGCGGAAAAGGACCTCTCCCTTTACCCGGCCGTTTTTACCCTCCACACCGGCACGCTTTCCACGGTCATCAGAAAAACACGTCATTCCGGAACCGTTTCCTTACGTTTCCGATCCGGCCGAACCGGACAATTTCTTCACACCCGTTTCCCCCAAACCGGTCGACAATACCCGTCTCTTCGAAGCTGCTCCATGGCTCCCGGCAAAGAGTGTGCGGCCGTCTACGTATTTCTGCCGCACGCAACGGTCGTCCCCCAAATAGACCAGTCTTTCCAATCGGTCGACCGGATCCGGCACTTCGACCGAAGGCCAGAAACCGTCGTCCAGTACCAAGGCGTCGAAGGCATAACCTGGCTCGAAACTGCCCACCCGGCCAAAAAACGCGCCGCCCCCCTTTGTCGCCAGATAAAACGCCTCGGACAGCGAAAGTGGCTTGCGGCTTTGGTCCAGCAAACGAAAGTGGAGCTTGGAAGCCTGAACGGCATCGGCAATTCCCCTGAAGCCGGATAGGGAAAAACCGCCGGCGACGTCACTCCCCAGTCCGATCCTGATGCCTTCTTCCAGATAAGCCTTGGCCGGCGCGATACCGGACGCCAGATTGATGTTGGACTGAGGACAGTGGGCGATGAAAACACCCCGCTTTCGGATCAGTTCCACTTCTTCCGTTGTCGAGTAAACGGCATGCGCCATGACGGTCGGCCCATGAGTGCCGAACAGACCGAAACGGTCGTAAACGTCCCCATAACAGCGAGAGTCGGGATAAAGCGACTTCACCCAGGCGACTTCGGCCGGACTTTCGGAAAGGTGCGATTGCAGCGGCAAGCCGTATTGCTGTTGCAGATCACCCAGAAACGCCATCAATTCACCGCTGCATGCCGGAACGAAACGCGGCGTCAACACCGGGAAAACCGTGTTGAAACCGGATCGGCTCTCCCGGAGCCATCGCCTCGTTTCACGAACAGACG
>DBGFLV010000317.1:0-2128 GCA_048528425.1 Oxalobacter sp.
AAAAGAAGGAAAAAGGCACACCGCCGCCTTTTTCAGGTTTGTGTCGGTTAACACCGTTCCGGCCGTTCACTTCTTTCCGGACAGGCATACCACCAGTTGCAACCGGTCCCGGATGTGCAGTTTCAAAAATATGGAACTGAGATGCGCCTTCACTGTCCGCTCCGAAATGCTCAACTGGCGCGCTATGTTTTTGTTGTTCGCTCCGGTCGTGACCAGACGGGCGATTTCCTGTTCCCGTTTGGTCAGCTTGTCCAGTACGCGGCTGAATGCTGATGAGTTCTCCTGCGCTTCGACGGCTTTGTTTACCGGATGAGTGGAAAAGTCTTTCAGTCTTTCCATCAGCGCCGGAATGCCGGAAGAAGACAGCCAAACCCCTTTTTTGGACACGACATCGAGAATTTTCCGGCATTCCCCCTCCGGCATGGTCGCAGAACAGCAAGCAACCACTCCGGTCGCCAGAGCAGCCAGTTCCGCTTCAGGCGTAAACGTCACACCGGCTATAATCAGCTTCGCCTGTTTTTTGAAAGCATGGATCGCTTTCAATACCTCTTTTTGCTTGGCGCCGGGCAGATTCATGTCCAGTACGATGACGTCTACCGCTTTCAAACCCAGGTATCGGTTCAGATCGGCAACAGTCCCTACCGTATCGGTGAGTGACGGATTACCGATAATGCTGCTCCACCGAAGAGCAAAAGGCTGATTGGCCGTCGCGATTACATACATAAATTCCGGTTCCGTTTTTACCACCCGTACGGAGGCGCTTTCTTCGCTAAACAAAACGTTTAATTTCCTTTCATATTACCCGATTATCAACTTTTTCTCTTCAAATAGAATAGGCCGAACTGTTTTTCATTCGACAAAAACCACAAACCAGCAGGAGCGTCGCCGCCCTGAAGGGAAACCGACGGATTTTGCGTATTCATAACCGTTTTTGGCAAAATCCGGTTTATAGTACCGTTTAAACAGCATCGCGCCCCTAATTCAAGGGGAGGCCGGTTCAGTAAAGTCGTCCGTTCACTTTCCTTTTATGCCCACTGTTTGCCATGAATTCATCCAACCTCACCCATGCCGCCGCCTTCCGAAAACTGGAAGAACACGCCAACGAAGCGAAAAAATGGTCGATGAAAACCTTGTTTGAGCAAGATCCCGGTCGCTTCCCTGCCATGACACTGACGGCAGGCGGTCTGTTTCTGGATTATTCGAAAAATCTCGTTACCGACGAAACGCTTTCGTTACTGCAAGAGTTGGCGAGGGAATGTCATGTGGAAGAGAAACGGGACGAGATGTTCAGGGGCGACAAAATCAACACAACAGAACACCGGGCCGTTTTGCATACGGCACTTCGGGCACCTCGTTATGAAAAAGTGCTGGTCGACGGAAAAAACGTTATTGTCGAAATTCAGGCCGTACTCGACAAAATGCACCGTTTTTCCGAACAAGTGCGTTCGGGCGAGTGGAAGGGTTTTACTGGCAAACCCATCACCGACGTCGTCAACATCGGTATCGGCGGTTCCGATCTGGGCCCACGGATGGTTTATCAGGCCCTGCGGGTTTTTCACAAAAAAGGATTAACAGTCCATTTCGTCGCCAATGTGGACGGGCATGATCTGGATGCCGTTTTAAAAGAAGTCGACGCCGAGACAACCCTTTTCATCGTTGCCTCAAAGACGTTCACGACGCTGGAAACCATGTTGAACGCCCATACCGCCCGGAGCTGGTTTTTGAACTACGGTACCATTCGGGATCTGCCCAGGCATTTTATCGCTATCTCGGCCAACACCCGGGCTGTTGAAGCCTTCGGTATTCACCCGGACAATCTGTTTCCCTTCTGGGATTGGGTCGGTGGTCGCTACTCGGTCTGGTCGGCTATCGGATTACCGGTCGTGCTGGCTGTCGGCTTTAACCACTTTACCGAATTTCTTGCGGGCGCCCATGCAATGGACGTCCATTTCCGGCACGCACCGATGGCATCCAACATGCCCATGCTGCTCGGACTGATCGGCATCTGGAACAGGAACTTTTTGGGATTTTCTTCCATTTCCATCGCTCCCTACCTTCAGGATCTGGTGAGCTTTTCCAATTATCTCCAACAGCTTGAAATGGAAAGCAACGGAAAACAGGTTCAGAA
>DBGFLV010000318.1:0-8577 GCA_048528425.1 Oxalobacter sp.
AAAAAAATGTCAAACACGATTTCGGCCGGAACCGTCCGTCGCCGTTTCACCCGTGAAGACGACCGACGGTTTTCCCTCCGATACTTATCTCCCGTTATGGGGCATTCATTATTGCAAGATAATGGACGCAAGTAAACGGGCCAATTCGCAACCGGTTGGGGACAAACGGATTTTTCGCTCTGCACTCCATTCTCGCGTCTTCGGAAAAGCCGGGTAAAAGGGATACCAGGCGGGAAAAGTTTGAGCTGTTTCATGTTTAGCTCCACAAAAAACCGGGACGGCCATTTAGTTTGTCCAACAAACGCGCAACTTGCTACAATGTCTTTTTTGTTATCCACTACCTATCATGATCGACATTCAGCTTCTAAGAAAGGACGTCGACGCTGTCGCCGCCCGGCTCAAAACGCGAAAATTCGAACTTGATGTCGCTGCTTTCAACGCGCTGGAAACGCGCCGTCGCGATCTTCAGACCCAGACCGAAGAGATGCAAGCGCGGCGCAACGCCTTGTCCAAACAGATCGGCATACTGAAAAGCCGGAAAGAGGATGCTTCCGCCATCATGGCCGAAGTCGGTGGTCTCGGCGACAAACTCAAAGCCAACGAGGCAGCGCTGGCCGACGTTCAAGCCAAACTCGCCGAATTCATGCTCTCCCTGCCGAATCTTCCGCATGAATCGGTGCCGGTCGGGCCGGATGAATCCGCCAACGTCGAAGTCCGGCGTATCGGTACGCCGCGTGAATTCGATTTCGACGTCAGGGATCACGTCGACGTTGGCACGCCCCTGGGACTGGACTTTGAAACCGCCGGTAAACTGACAGGAGCCCGCTTTTGCGTCATGCGGGGCAACATGGCACGTCTGCACAGGGCACTTTCCCAATTCATGCTGGACGTCCAGACGAGCGAACACGGTTACACCGAGTGTTACACGCCTTATATGGTCAACGCCGACAGTCTCTACGGTACGGGCCAGCTCCCGAAATTCGCGGAAGACCTGTTCGCCGCCAAAAAAGGGGGGCAAGAGGGGGAAAGCGAAAACCTGTACCTGATTCCGACGGCTGAAGTCACCTTGACCAATACGGTACGCGGTACCATTCTGGCAAACGAACAGCTCCCGATCAAACTGACCGCCCACACGCCGTGTTTCCGTTCCGAAGCCGGCAGCTATGGACGCGACACCCGCGGCATGATCCGGCAACACCAGTTCGACAAAGTGGAAATGGTCCAGATCGTTCATCCGGACAAGTCGTATGAAGCCCTGGAAGAAATGGTCAAGAACGCCGGTCGCGTTCTTGAAAAACTGGGACTGCCGTACCGCGTCGTTTCTCTCTCGACAGGTGACATGGGTTTTTCCGCCGCCAAAACCTACGATCTCGAAGTCTGGCTACCCGCCCAGAATACCTATCGGGAAATTTCATCGGTGTCCAACTGTGAAGCTTTTCAGGCACGTCGTATGCAAGCCCGCTTCAGAAACGAAAAAGGGCGTCCCGAACTGGTGCACACCCTGAACGGTTCGGGGCTTGCCGTGGGCCGCACGCTAGTCGCCCTGCTGGAAAACTTCCAGCAATCCGACGGCAGCGTCACCATTCCAACTGCACTGCAACCTTATATGGGTGGATTGACCCGGTTGGTTCCTTCGGGCACAGGCGCTACACGAAAAGAATAGTTCCTTTTGATAAAAAGCCGGAATGGCTCCTGCGATTCCGGCTTTACTTCTCTTGACGTTCTCCCTTTCTTTTTCGTTCTCTGCGGCAACCCTTTCGCGTTCTGCGATGACCCGGGTCGGGTTTTCTCTCCTGTTCGAAAAAGAAATCCGTTTCACGTCGAAAACATCTCGGCTTTCTGCTCGGGTGCCGCAAAAAAGGCAGCTTCCCTGACGGGAAGCTGCCCAAAACAGCTCTTCCTGTTCTGGTTGTTTTACCCGACTCGAATGGGTGCCCTACCGTCCACATGGCGCCACGGCTTCTGGCGTCATCCCATTTTTGGTAACCGACGCTCACACTGAAGCGCGTATGGTTCTTCGTCACCCCATCGCCTGCTTTTACTTTCGCTACCGCCACTCACGGGGAAGCTCCCCGGTTTCCCGCCGCGATGACGGACACGTCCATGTTCGGTTTCATCGTCCCGCCGTTTTCGGCGACCTCTTCCGGAACAGTGTTACCCGAATCGGCATTGAACAGACGTTTTGAGTACGACTCCCGTTTCCAAGAGCGTTGCCTGATTGGGATAAGTATTGAAGACGTCCGTTCCCTTTTAGACAAGGGGTGCAAAGAAAACGTATCTACAAAAAACCGGAGGCAGATCGGTCGGAAAGGCCCCGCAAACCGGGAATCAGGAACGGATACCATCGTAATCCAAGCGGGCACCCCCACGATTTCATTTCTGTATCAGCCGATTGGCTGGCAGATTTTTCTGTTGATTCCTTTTTACGGCGTACTGCCGATTCCACTTTTTTTGATCTGGGCAGGCAACGAGAAAACGGCCTGTTCCGTGTGGAACAGGCCGCAAAGCGTCGCTGACGGGAAAACCGGTTTTCAATAGCCAATTGCCAGCCCATCTCCCCGGGGATCGGTCGCACTGTAGCGGAGATTGGTTTCCGGATCAATCATGATCGCCCCGGCGTGCCCCATCGTATCCGTGTAATCGTCTACCTTGACCACCGGATGACCCCGTTTTTTCATTTCGTCCAGTGTCGACTGGGGAATACGGCCTTCCATCTTGAGATCATTGGAAGCGGCTCCCCAGGTACGGCCGTTCAACCAGCGCGGTGCTGCCACCGCGTCTTGGGGGAACATACCGAAATCGACGATCCGGGTGGCAATGGCCGCCTGTGTTTGCGGCTGGCCTTCACCGCCCATTGTGCCGTAGACCAGGAAAGGCTTCTGATCTTTGAGCAACATGGCCGCGTTCAAAGTGTGGAACGTGCGCTTGCCGGGTTCCAGCCGATTGATGTGTGCCGGATCGAGCGAGAAGAAACTGCCGCGATTTTGCAACAGGACACCGGTCCCTTCCGGCACGATACCGGAACCGAAATCGTGATAAATACTCTGGATCAGGGAAACCGCGTTGCCGTCCTTGTCGACGACGCCGATCCAGACCGTGTCTCCTTTCGGGTCGAGCGGTTTGAGATTGTCGGCGGCGACAGTCATTTGAATGCGGGCAGCCTGATCCTTGCCGTGCTGTTTCGACAACAGATAATCCAGCGGAATTTTGACGAACTCGGGATCAGAGAGATACTTGTCGCGATCGACGAACGCTTCCTTGGTCGCTTCTACCATGACGTGGTAATAATCCGGCGTCCCCTCACCCAGTTTTTTGACGTCGATGTTGTTCAGAATGTTTAAGATCTCAAGCGAAGCCATCCCCTGCGTGTTGGGCGGCAGGTTGTAAGCCGTGTAACCACGATAATCGACTGTCAAGGGCTTGACCCAGTCGGCCCGGTGATTGGCGAAGTCGTTCAAGGTCAGAACACCGCCGTTTTTCTGGAGATCGGCAACCATCTTTTTGGCGATGGATCCCCGGTAAAACTCATCTGCTCCTTTTTCGGCAATCAACTGATAAGTCTGCGCCAACTGGGGCAGTTTCATGACCTCGCCGACCTTGTAGGGCGAACCGTCCGGTTTCAGATAAGTCTGCCTGAAGCCGGAAAACCGCTGGAGATTCCGGAATTCGGAATCGGTCGGATCGACGTTGACTTCTTGCCACCGGGCCAGCGAGGCCGTCACCGGAAAACCGTCCTTCGAATAGAGAATCGCGCTGTCAAACAACGCTTTCCAGGGCAAACCGGGATTGCTCATATTGGCGTGAGCGTATTGATAGGCAGCATCCCAGCCGGAAACGGTACCGGGCACCGTATTGGCTGCCAGATAGCCCCGGGCGGGAATCTTGTCGTAGCCCTGCTTTTTGTAAAAATCAATGGTTGCCTTTTCCCCGGCCCGACCGCTGGCATTCAAGGCCTTGACCTCTTTCGTCTTGGCGTTGTAAATCAGCCAGAAATTGTCGCCTCCCAGTGTCGTCATCTGGGGATAAACGACATTCATGGTCGAAGCAATGGCAATCGCGGCATCCACTGCGTTCCCCCCTTTTTTCAAAACGTCCAGTCCGGCAACGGATGCCAGATAATTGGGCGACGTCACGGCACCATATTTCGTGATCGGATTGATACAGCGGGAAGGCGTATCGCAATACGTGCCGGGCGATTTTTCCGCCGATACCGTACCGGCAGTCATAAGTAAAGATAAGGCCATAGCTGAGAAAGTGAACGTGTTGGGTGGTCTTCGCATTGCCGCTCCTTCAAAGAGAATTGAAAAAACAAAAAATTTCATATACGAAAGTTTTTGCATTTTTCATGCCGACTTTGTGAACTCATGCACGAAAATGCAAAGACACATCTGTTGGTTGAGGTTTTGACTCAACAATAACTTTACCCGGAAATTGTTTATTAACAAAATTTATTTGTCTTTTATCAGTCTTTTACCGATCAAAGGCGACACTTCGGTTTTAAGACGCCACTCTTCGGTTGAAAATAAGCTATAGTTATTCTTTTAGGACGGTTGCCTGCCCTGTTTCCGATATAGGATGTCCTTCTGTTGCAGACAAAATTCGCTCTCCTGTTCCGAACGGAAAAGCAGGCTGACCGGTTTTTCCGACAAACGAAAATATTCCATGCTGAAATCAATTTGCGTCTATTGCGGTTCCGCGATGGGGAACGCCGAAGTTTATGCCGATGCCATGCGCAGTCTGGCTCGTGAAATGATCAATGAAAATGTCGCCCTTGTTTATGGCGGTGGTAAAGTTGGCCTGATGGGCGTCCTGGCCGACGAGATGGTTCGACTGGGCGGTGAAGTCACCGGCGTCATTCCCAAGGATTTGATGGAAAAGGAACTCGCCCACGACGAATTGACACGTCTTTACATTGTGAAAGACATGCATGAACGAAAAGCGATGATGGCCGACCTGGCCGACGCATTCATTGCTGCACCCGGCGGCATCGGGACGATGGAAGAACTGTTCGAGACATCCGCCTGGTCGCAACTGGGGTTGCACGACAAACCGATCGGCATTTTGAACGTCAACAGCTTTTACGATTGCCTGATCGAACTGATCGGGCACTTCGCCACAGAAGGTTTCGTCCAGGAAAAATACGCCGGCTCACTCATCATCGACAGCGAACCCGGGGAATTGCTGCGCCGGCTCAGGACAGCTGCCACACCCGAAGAAAAACCGGTCAAATCGCCCGGCCGTTTTCTGATTTAGTCAAGCACATTCATCGCCTGTTCGATGTCGGCGATCAAATCGTCCGCTTCTTCCAGACCAATGTAAAAACGGATCAGCTGGTTGGACCGCCATCGCCAATCCGGCCGATCCGGCCTTATCCGATAGGGGACAGCCAGACTGTGCGTGCCGCCCCAGCTAAATCCCAGCTTAAACAACGTCAACGCTTCCAGAAACCGATCGGTCTGGCTTTCGGTATAACGTTCGTCGAACAAAACCGAAAACAAGCCGCTCGAACCGGTAAAATCCCGCCGGAAAAGGTCGTGTCCCGGACAATCCGGAAAAGCGGGATGCAAAACGCGACGGATTTCGGGCCGCGTTTTCAACCACGTCGCGACGCTCATGGCGGATTCACCGCTTTTTTCAAAACGCACTTTCATGGAAGCCAGACTCCGCAAGACCAAATAGGCGTCGTCCGCTCCGACGCCCATCCCGAGCCGCATGTGCGCCAGACTGATTTTCCGGAACAATTCATCGTCCCGGGTGATGACCGCTCCCATCAAAAGATCGGACGCACCGCCCTGATACTTGGTGACGGCCTGGACGACGATGTCGGCTCCGTGTCCAAATGCGTCGAACACGAGTCCTGCCGACCACGTGTTGTCCAACGCGACCAACACTCCTTTTTCATGCGCCGCCCGGCAAATGGCTGGGATATCGGGGACTTCCATCGTGACCGATCCCGGGGTTTCGGCCCAGATCAGCCGGGTTTCCGGTAAAATCCGTTCCGCGATGTGTTCCCCGATCGTCGGATCGTAATAACGGACACTGACGCCGAAATCCCGGGCCAGCCAGTTACCCAGTTCACGGTTCGGGTTGTAAATGTTTTCCGGAATCAAGACATCGTCCCCACTTTTCAAAAAAGCCAAATCCACCACCGTAATGGCGGCCAGTCCGCTCGGGGTCAAAACACACTGTTTGCCGCCTTCGATGTCGGCCAGTTGCGCTTCCAGCGTGAACGTGGTCGGTGTTCCGTGCAGTCCGTACGTGTACGATTCCCGCCCGATCCATTCCCGGGATCGCAATGCTGTCACAGTGTCGAAAATGACGGTCGAGGCACGATGAACCGGTACCGGAAACGCCTCGAAACCATCCGGTGGTGTGTAATCGCTATGAACAACACGGGTTTGTTTCGATTTCGGCCGGATCATGCCGTTTCCTCCATTTTTTCGTTGTTTCGTACGGTGTCTTTTTCGGTTTTCACGACCAGGCGTCCCCACAGGTCGTGCGCGTCGGCCTCTTCCAGGACGACGTCGACAAATTCTCCCGGCATTAACTTGCGCCGCGTGCCCTTCGGCTTTTTCACGTAGACAACGCCGTCGATTTCCGGCGCATCGGCCGAAGAGCGGCCGACAGCACCTCCTCTGACCGTTTCGTCAACCAGTACCCTTACCGTAGAACCGATTTTTTCCTGCAATCGTTTGAAAGAAATTGCTTCCTGCAACTGCATCAGACGGGCCCGTCTTTCTTCCCGTACCGCTTCGGGAACGGCGCCCGGCAAATCGTTGGCCCTAGCCCCGTCCACCGGAGAATAAGGAAAACAACCGAGCCGGTCAATTTTCGCCTCTTTCAGGAAATCGAGCAGATAGTCGAACTCGGCTTCGGTCTCACCGGGAAAACCGGCAATAAACGTCGAACGGATCGTGACGTCCGGACACGCCTTTCGCCAGGCCAGAATGCGTTCAAGATGTTTTTCACCACTGGCCGGTCGCTTCATGCGTTTCAACACGTCGGGATGGGCATGCTGGAAAGGCACGTCCAGATAAGGCAGGACACCCCCTTCATTCATCATCGGGAGCAACTCGTCAACGTGCGGATAAGGGTAGAGGTAATGCAAACGAACCCAGGCGTCGTATTGACGGGCGAGTTTGCCTAATTGTCGGGTCAGTTGGACGACGTGTGTTCTGACGGGACGCCCGCCCCAAAAGCCCGTCCTGAATTTGACATCCAATCCGTAAGCGCCGGTGTCTTGCGAGATGACCAGCAATTCTTTTACGCCCGACCGAAACAGGCTCTCCGCTTCGTCCAGCACCTTGCCGACCGGATAAGACACCAGCGTCCCTCTCAAGTCGGGAATGATGCAAAACGTGCAGTGATGACTGCACCCTTCCGAAATTTTCAGATAAGCGTAATGCCGCGGCGTCAGTTTGATACCCTGCGGCGGCACCAAATCCATAAAGGGCTCGTGCGGACGCGGCAGGTAGCGGTGAACGGCGTCCATCACCTCCTGCACGGCGTCCGGCCCCGTCACGTCCAACACATTCGGATACTCTTTGCGGATAAAATCGGCGCCCGTGCCGTCCTTTTTGGCGCCCAGACAACCGGTGACGATGACTTTTCCGTTTTCTTCCAGCGCCTCGGCGATAGCGTCAAGCGATTCTGCCTCCGCCGCGTCAATAAAACCACAGGTATTGACGATCACCAGATCCGCGTTTTCGTACGAATCGGCTGTTTCGTAACCTTCCGCCTGCAAACGCGTCAAAATCCGTTCTGAATCGACCAGTGCCTTGGGACATCCCAGCGACACGAATCCGATAGTTCTTTGTTTGTTCATCTTTTCTCTGTTTAGCGTGGAGTCGCTTTTTAGCGACGGCCAGTCCGTTTTACTTGTCGACGTTGATTATCCAAATCAGCATTTTGCCTCATAACGTCGGCGATGTGCCCGAAAAAACCGATTCGTGCAAAAAGACAACTCGTCACAGCCAGTCACTCCGCCGCGATCCAAATTCCCGTTGCCATTCTTCCGGTAACACCGTCTCGCCGGTAAGAATAAAACCGCTTTTTGTCGGATACGGTACAGAAACGACCGCCAAAAATGTCGGAAACACCCGCTTTCGCCAGAATTCGCGTAGCCAGCAGGTAAATGTTGGCCAGGTACTTGCCCGGGACGTCCCTTTTTTCGACGAATGCATCGACTGTTTGCGCGTTTTTTTCCGCAAAGACGGTCAGGACGTCTTCTCCCACTTCGAAATTTTCCGGCCCGATGGCGGGCCCCAGCCAAGCGAGAACACGGCTGTTCTCGTCAGGGCGCATCGCCTCAATGGTCTTTTCCAGAACACCGGACGCCAGACCACGCCAGCCAGCATGAGCGGCTGCCACTGTTTTGCCGTCTGCCGTGCAGAAAAGAACGGGTAGACAATCCGCTGTCATGACGGCACAGACGACATTGTTTTGCCGCGTGTAAGACGCGTCGGCATCCGGCACACCGCCAACGCGGGCTGCGTCGACGACGACGGAACCATGAACCTGATTGAGCCAGACGGGTTCGGAAGGCAGATAACGCCGGAGTTTCGCGCGATTTAGACG
>DBGFLV010000319.1:0-1657 GCA_048528425.1 Oxalobacter sp.
CAAACTGATTTAAAATTTCACACTAACGACACGCCTGCTTTTGGAAACGGAATCGGGTTTACACAAGAATCTTCGGATCAAACCATCATTGGAGGGATAGCTGTGTTCTGGGAAAAGAAACTGGAAAACTGGGTAAACGACATTCGTGAAACGGCCGCCTTACCGTTACGTCTGGAACTGTGGACCGGACAGAAGTACGATTTGAATCCGGAAGAAGAACCAAAGGTCGTCTTGCGGATACCCGAACTGGATTCTTTAAGTTACCTGTTGAAACCGACACTGGACAATCTGGGAACCGCTTATGTTGAAGGAAAAATCGAAGTTCAGGGTAGCTTAAACGACATGATCGCGATGGGCAATTCGCTGGCGGACATCTTCGATTCACCGGCCTCGACGACTGCGGCCAAATTCCGGCACTACTTCGGTGGCCGACATAACCGCAAGATTGACGCCGAGTCAATCGGATATCACTACGACGTTTCCAACGAATTCTACCAGCAGTGGCTCGATCCCAACATGGTCTATTCCTGCGGCTACTTTGAAAACGGTGACGAAGATCTGGCTACGGCACAAATCAAAAAAATAGACCACATCCTGACGAAAATTCGTGTCCGACCTGGTGATCAGCTTTTAGACATTGGTTGCGGCTGGGGTGCACTCGCAATCCGGGCGGCAGAAAAATACGGTGCTAACGTCGTCGGCATCACCCTGTCCAAAAACCAGTATGAACTGGCCCGTCAACGGGTAAAAGAAAAAGGGCTGGAAGACAAAATCGACATCCGTATCCAGGATTATCGTGACGTGACCGGAAAATTCGACCGTATCACGAGTGTCGGCATGTTTGAACATGTCGGTTTGCGCTATCTGGTCGACTATTTCAAAATCATCCACAATCTCTTGAAAGACGATGGTATCGCCATGAACCACGGCATCACCAGTTGTGATGCCGACAGCGGCGAAACTCCTTTCGGAGGAGGCGAATTCATTGAAAAATACGTTTTCCCGAACGGAGAACTCCCTCACATCGGTCTGGTGCTGAAAAATATGCAGGAAGCCGGACTGGAAGCACTCGACATTGAAAACCTGCGGCATCACTACGCCAAAACCTGCGGTATCTGGGCAGACAATTTCGAAAAAGCCACCGACGCTGTCAAACAGTTGACCGATGAAAAACGTTATCGAATCTGGCGCGTTTATCTGGCAGGCTGTTCTTACGCCTTTGCACTCGACCGTGTCGCCATTTTCCAGGTCGTCTGCATTAAATCGGGCCGCACTTCTCCCTTGTTTCCCATGTCCAGAAACTACATGTACGACAAAAAAGACTGAACTGGAACGGTCCGGTCGTTCCCTCCTCGTGTTGCCCGGCCGTCGCCGGGCAATCGACAGGAGTTACTCTTTCAGACGGCTGGCAAACATTTTCCTGAATTTGTCCAGTTTCGGTTCGATGATGTAAATGCAATAGCCCTGATCCGGATTTTGCTGATAAAAATCCCGGTGATAATCCTCTGCCGGAAAAAATCCCTCGAAAGGAACCAGTTCGGTCACAATAGGGGCAGACCAAACATTTCCCATTGCCGCAATTACTTCTTTAGCCGTTTTTTTCTGTTGATCCGAGTGGTAAAAAATGACAGACCGGTATTGCGGCCCCACGTCGTTC
>DBGFLV010000320.1:0-12982 GCA_048528425.1 Oxalobacter sp.
GGGCCAATTCGGTGGCCGAGATTTGTTTCGTCTGCAAAAGGGCAGACAACTCCGATAAAGTTTTGGTATGCATGAGTGTGATTACGACGAAATTCCGGAAATGAATGAAACGGGGTAGGCCTGCACTTGTTATTCGATGACTTTGGGTACCAGGTACAGTCCGTTTTCGACCGCGGGCGCACCGGTCTGGTACTCGGTTCGGTGGTTTTCTTCCGTGACGACGTCGTCTCTCAACCTTAAGGCGACGTCGTTTTCAAACGCCGAAACGGGATGCGCGAGTGGTTCGACGCCGGTTGTGTCGACTGAACGTAATTGTTCCACCAAAGCCAGGATGTCGTTCAACTGTCGGGCCGTTTTTTGTATTTGGCTGTCGGAGACGTCCAGCTGGGCCAGCTGCGCGATGCGTTCCACATCGGAGAGTTCAAGAGGCATAATGATTTTGTTTACAAAAAAAATGTCGGGTTGAAATGGAATTGGATAGCGAACTTCAACTATATCCCTTAAATTATAAGGTAGAATGTGCGGTTATTGCATGTTTGGATATCAAGGCAACCGTGAGACGGTTTTTGCGGGACTGACCGTTGTTGCCTGACGAAATTTTTATACATCGGGACTGTTCATGTTTGGATTTTTACGAGGTTATTTTTCAAACGATTTGGCCATTGATCTGGGTACGGCCAATACGCTGATCTATGTCAGAAACGCTGGCATCATACTGGATGAACCTTCCGTCGTCGCCATTCGGCACGATGGCGGTCCGAGTGCCAAAAAGAGTATTCAGGCGGTCGGCAAGGAAGCAAAACAGATGCTGGGCAAGGTACCCGGCAATATCGAGGCGATTCGCCCGATGAAAGACGGCGTGATCGCCGATTTTACCGTGACGGAACAGATGCTGAAACAATTCATCCGCATGGTACACAATTCCAAGTTTTTCCGTCCGTCTCCCCGTATCATCATTTGCGTTCCCTGCGGTTCGACGCAGGTTGAGCGACGCGCCATCCGGGAATCGGCTCTGGGAGCGGGCGCTTCCAAAGTTTATCTGATTGAGGAACCGATGGCCGCGGCTTTAGGCGCCGGTTTGCCGATTTCCGAAGCGACCGGTTCGATGGTGGTCGATATCGGGGGCGGCACGACGGAAGTCGGCATTATTTCACTGGGCGGCATGGTGTACAAGGGTTCAGTCCGTGTCGGCGGTGACCGGTTCGATGAAGCAATCGTCAATTACATCCGCCGCAATTACGGTATGTTGATTGGTGAACAGACCGCGGAAGCGATCAAGAAAAAAATCGGTTCCGCTTTTCCGGGAACCGAAATCAAGGAAATGGAAGTCAAGGGGAGGAACCTTTCGGAAGGCATCCCGCGCGCTTTCACCATTTCCAGTAATGAGATTCTGGAAGCCCTGACCGACCCGCTAAACAACATCGTTTCCGCCGTCAAGAACGCACTGGAACAAATTCCGCCCGAACTCGGTGCCGATATCGCCGAAAAAGGGATGATGCTGACCGGCGGCGGTGCCTTGTTGCACGACATTGATCGTTTACTGATGGAAGAAACCGGACTGCCGGTTCTGATCGCAGAAGACCCCTTGACCTGTGTGGTTCGCGGTTGCGGCATTGCTGTGGAAAGAATCGACGAATTCGAAACGGTCTTTTCTTACGAGTAACTGAAGACGGACACGTTTGGCGTGTCTGTCTTTGTGGCTGCTTCGGTTTTTGCCCACTTTACGCTTTTTCATGCAATACGGACCCCCCTCTTTGTTCAAGCAGGGAACGCCTGCCCGAGTGAAGGTCATCATCTTTGTGGTGGCTGCTATTGCGTTGCTGTTCATTGATTCACATTTACAGGTGTTAACCCGGGTGCGTCACGTGGTCGGTACGGTGATCTACCCCGTTCAACGGGTAGCCATGATACCGCGCGATCTCTTCGAGGCAGCGTCGGAATATCTGACTTCGGTGGCGACGTTACGCGAGGAAGTGGATACGCTGCGCGAAAAAGAAATGGAAAATGCGGAGCAATTGCAGCGTGCTCGGCTTCTTGAAAACGAGAACGAGCATTTGCGCGAGCTGCTCGATATGAGCAAGCGGGTCACGGTCCGATCGGTGCCCGCCGAAATTTTGTATGATGCGCGCAATGCTTTTGTCCGGAAAGTGATCGTAAATCGGGGTTCGAAAGACGCGGTGTTGCCCGGACAGCCGGTCATCGACGCCAATGGCGTCATCGGTCAGGTTACCGATGTGTATCTCACCACGTCAGAGGTCACTCTCCTGACCGATAAGGATCAGGCCATTCCTGTTTTGAACGTCAGAAGCGGTGAGCGCAGTGTGGCTTACGGAAGAGGACAGTCCGGTTACCTGGAATTACGCTTTATGATGGCTAACGCCGATGTGCAACCGGACGACATGCTGGTCACTTCAGGGATCGACGGGATTTATCCGGCCGGTCTGGTCGTGGGCAAGGTGGCCAAAATCCGCGATAATTCGACCGGTTCATTCGATCACGTCATCTGCGAACCGGCCGCCGGTATCAATCGGAACAGACAGGTGTTAATACTTCTGTCGGATACGGCCGTCCCGCCCCGTCCGGTACCGGGAGACAGGACGGTCACGACACGACAGCGACCGGTTTCTCCGGCCGGCAACGCAAACAAATAGGATACGCCTTCCATGAAACAGACACCTGAACGCATTTTGTTGCCGGTCAGTCCCGTTTTCATTGCGGTGAGCCTCATGGTGGCGTTTTTGCTGAATTTGCAACCGTGGGGTCACTGGGTCGGCGTGCCCGATTTCGTGGCGCTGGTACTGGTGTTTTGGGGAATCCATCAGCCGCGTCGGGTCGGTATCGGCATTGCCTTTTGCATGGGGCTTTTGATGGATGTGAACGACGCCACGTTGTTAGGCGAGAATGCACTGGCTTACACCCTTCTGAGTTATTTCGCCATTACGCTGCATCGACGGGTACTCTGGTTTCCGCTTAGAAAACAGATCTGGTATATCCTGATGCTCCTTTTGTCGTCCCAGCTGATCCAGATGCTGGTGCAGTTGATTGTCAGCCACCGTACGTCGAGCTGGTGGTATCTTTTGGACAGTGGTGTCGGTGCCCTGTTGTGGCCGGTAATCACCGTGATGCTTCTGGCGCCGCAACGGCGTTCCGTCGAGACCGATCTGGAGTGAGGTGCGCCGTGGCCGGGGTGTCGCTTGTTAGGCAAGTGTGGAAAAAACGCTGTCTTCACCGAATGGCGGAAACGGTTTTTATATAGAGGTTATGGCCAATCTGAACGATACCAGCAGGGAGTTGCACCATTTCCGGAACAGGATTATGGCACTGGCCATTTTCGTGATGGTCTGTTTCTTTCTGCTCTTTTTGCGTTTTGTCTGGCTGCAAGTCGTCCGTCACAGTAATTACATGGCTCAGGCCGACGACAACCGTATTTCCATCGTGCCGACGATGCCGTCGCGGGGGATTATCACCGACCGTAACGGCGTAGTGCTAGCCAACAATTATTCGGCCTATACACTGGAAGTGACACCGGCCAAGATCGGCGGCAAGTTGAGTGACGTAATTGAAGAATTGGCGCAAATCGTCGACATTACACCGCGCGACCGCCGATTGTTCAAACGCCGGATGGAAGAGGCGAAACGATTCGAGAGCATTGTGTTGAAGTCCAAGCTGACCGATGACGAAGTCGCCCGTTTTACGGTTCAGCGTTACCGTTTTCCCGGCGTTGAAGTGCAAGCCCGCATGTTCCGGCAGTATCCTTTGGGTGAGGCTGCCGCTCACGTCATCGGCTATATCGGACGTATCAGCCAGAAAGACCTGGACAATCTGCCCGAAGAGGAAGAAACCAATTATTTGGGAACGACACATTACGGCAAGGAAGGGATTGAAAAGAGTTACGAACGGGTTCTGCACGGCGTGACGGGGTATGAGGAAATGGAAGTGTCTGCCAGCGGAAGAGCGGTTCGGACCCTGTCGACCCGATCGACGATACCGGGCAACAACCTGGTCTTGTCCATTGACATCGAGCTCCAGAAAGTGGTCGAAGCGGCATTCGGCAGCCGGCGTGGCGCACTCGTCGCGATGGATCCGTCGACGGGTGAAATATTGGCTTATGTTTCCAAGCCGACTTTCGATCCGAATCTTTTTGTCGACGGTATCGACCAGCAAAGCTGGGACGAACTGAACACGTCTATCAACCGTCCTCTGATCAATCGGCCTATCCGTGGAGCCTATCCACCCGGTTCCACTTACAAGCCGTTTATGGCGCTGGCTGCGTTGGAACTGGGGTACCGGACGCCACAGGACGCTATCAGTGATCCGGGTTATTTCGAGTACGGCAATCACCGGTTTCGCGATGACAAAAAGAGCGGTCACGGTATTGTCGACATGTACAAATCCATCGTTCAATCCTGCGATACCTATTATTACATTCTCGCTTCACAAATGGGAGTCGATACGATGCACGATTTCATGAAGCAGTTCGGTTTCGGTGAATTGACCGGTATTGATCTGGCCCATGAGCGCAAAGGCATTTTGCCGTCGACCGAGTGGAAACGGAACGCTTACCGGAATCCGAAACAGAAGAAGTGGTATCCGGGAGAGACGATTTCGCTGGGTATTGGACAAGGATACAATACTTTTACACCGATGCAACTGGCTTACGCTACAGCTCTTTTAGCCAATAACGGTTCGGCCATGCGTCCTCATCTGGTTAAGGAGATCGAGGACGGGTTGAGTCACGAGCGTAAACCGGTGGTGACCGAAAACGTAAAGCTGGATTTGAAGCCAGAGAACATCGACGTCGTCAAGCGGGCTATGGTGGGAGTGACCAAAGAAGGGACAGCGGCACGCGTCTTCGGAGGAACCGGTTATACGACCGGGGGCAAGACAGGGACTGCTCAGGTCATCGGCATCGGCAAAAACGAAAAATACAATGCAGCCGCTCTGGCGGAGCACAAACGGGATCATGCGTTGTACACGGCTTTCGCACCGGTTGACCAGCCCAGAATTGTTATTGCCGTCATTGTCGAAAATGCCGGGTTCGGTGCCTCGGCCGCTGCACCGATCGCCCGCAAAGCGATGGATTATTTCTTTTACGGCAAAAAAGAGGTGTCTGAACCGGCCGGTGCAGTGGCTCTCCCTGACGAGGACGTTCCGGAAGAAACCGACGATTTGCAGCAACCGATGATGATACCCGACATTCCTGACGAAGAAAGCAGTGAGGAGGGATGACATGCGACTGGACATACCGGACCAAAATGTATTTAAAGACCGGTTGAAAACGTATCTGAGCGTTTTTGACGGACCGCTGGCACTGATTATTTTCCTGATCATGTCGGTCGGTATCGTGACGCTTTATTCGGCCGGAATTGATTTTCCCGGGCGGGTGGAAGACCAGTTACGGAACATTCTCGTGGGTTTTGTCATTATGTGGATCGCCGCCAGCGTGCCCCCCCAGACGCTGATGCGTTTTGCCGTGCCGATTTATACGGTGGGTATTGCCCTGCTTCTGGCCGTGGCGATGTTCGGACTGATCAAAAAGGGAGCGCGACGCTGGTTAAATCTCGGCATTGTGATTCAGCCGTCGGAAATCATGAAAATTGCCCTGCCACTGATGCTGGCCTGGTTTTTCCAAAAGAGGGAGGGCCACATCGGTTGGCGTGAATATCTGATTGCGATGGTTATGCTGGCATTGCCCGCCGGTCTGATCATGAAGCAACCCGATCTGGGTACGGCTCTTCTGGTGGCGGCCACGGGTTTTTACGTTATTTTTCTGGCCGGTTTAGCCTGGAAAGCCATTGTGGCCATGCTGATTGCCGGAGCGGCCAGCCTGCCCATTGTCTGGACGCTGTTACACGATTACCAGCGACACCGGGTTATGATGCTGATCGATCCTTCTTCCGATCCGCTCGGTAAAGGCTTCCACATTATTCAATCAGTCATTGCTATTGGTTCCGGCGGCGTGACCGGCAAAGGCTGGATGCATGGGACACAGGCTTATCTGCATTTCATTCCCGAGCGGACAACAGACTTCATTTTCGCAGTGTTTGCCGAAGAGTTCGGCCTGATTGGCAATCTCGTTTTAATGGTACTTTACCTGTTACTGATCGGACGGGGGTTGATGATTACCTTAAATGCGTCGTCCGTTTTTTCCCGCTTGCTGGCCGGTGCCATTACCATGATGTTTTTTATGTATGCCTTCGTCAATATGGGGATGGTCAGCGGTATTTTGCCGGTTGTCGGGGTTCCTTTGCCCTTCATGAGTTACGGGGGAACGGCGATGGTGACGCTGGGGCTGGGCGCTGGTATTTTGATGAGCATTCAGCGACATCGAAAGTTGGTGCAAACCTGACCGTTTCCGGGCACTGCCGCAAACGAGGTGACGCCTTTTGCTTTTTGCCGGGCCTGCCGACTGGAAAAGACGAAAGGTTGAGTTATACTTTACCGGCTGGCGAACGATTGACGCCACAGGTTTCTTTTTTGTCTGGTTGGGAAAATGATGGATTTCATTCAGTTTCAGTCAAACGGTGTGGGGACAAGGCCTTTGAACAAGTGTGGTTTTTGGATGCTGGCAACGGTCATGGCCTCGGTGTGTGCCCTGACGCTGTCCGGTTGCGGGACGGCACCGACGGCGTCATCCGGTAAAATTGCTTCTCAAAAGGGGGGCAAGGTCAAGACGAAAAAGGGGGGAGGATACTATCTGGACGACGGCCCGATGGATGAAGTGCCTGCCAATCTGATGGACGTGCCGGACGCCGTGCCGCAAGTTGAATCGCTTGCCCGCGCCGCCAACCGGCCTTATGTCGTGTTTGGACAAACCTATACGCCGATGACCCAGGTAAGCGCTTACCGGAAAAGAGGAGTCGGTAGCTGGTACGGCAAGAAGTTTCACGGACAAAAGACGTCGTCGGGAGAACCTTACGACATGTTCAAAATGACGGCCGCCCATCCCACTTTGCCGATTCCGAGTTACGCCCGTGTCACCAGTCTGGAAACGGGGCGGCAAGTGATCGTCAGAATAAACGACCGGGGGCCTTTTTTGTCGGGACGCCTGATTGATCTGTCTTATACGGCCGCTTACAAATTGGGTTATCTGGAAAAGGGAAGCGGACAAGTGGAGGTCGAGCTGTTGCTGCCGGACGAAATCGAACGAATCCGTTTGGCCCGAAACAACGCGGCTTCCCCGGTTGACAAACCGGTTGAGGTGGCCTCGGTCTCCGGAAGAGGTCAAACCGATCCGGCTCCTGTTGTTGATCGCAAAACGGTGGCTTATCAACCTGTTGAAGCGGCACAGAAAACAGTTTCTTCCGGCCCGGCTTATTATCTTCAGCTGGGTGCCTATCAGGAAGCCCGCAATGCCCAATCGTACCAGGCGAAGTTCTCACTGGACTGGGCTCACAAACTGCCGTCTCTGGAAGTGGTTCAGACAGGGGAATATTACAAGCTTTTCGCCGGGCCGTTCAATACGTTGGCCGATGCCACTCAGGCCGCTTTCGAAATGAAAAACATGGGAACGAAATCGTTCGTCGTGCGCCGGTAGAGGATTTTCCTGTTCGTTTCCGGCAGAAAAACCGGTCAATAAAAAAGGCAGGAGTCGTTCCTGCCTTTTCTGTCGGTGTCTTTCATGTCAGTCACCGTACAGTTTCTGTTTCAGTTCTCGCCGTTGCTGGGCTTCAAGGGACAACGTGGCTGTCGGACGAGCCAGAAGTCGGGCGACCCCGATAGGTTCACCGGTCTCCACACACCAGCCGTAATCGCCCGATCCGATACTGGCGAGCGACTGTTTGACCTTTTTCAGGAGTTTTCGTTCGCGGTCGCGTGTTCTCAGTTCCAGTGCGTGTTCTTCTTCGATGGTGGCGCGGTCGGCCGGGTCAGGAACCAGCGTCGTTTCCCGGAGGTTTTCCGTTGTTTGGCCGGCGTTTCTGATCAATTCCTGTTCCATTTGTTGCAAACGCGCCTTGAAGAACGCCAGTTGGGCCGGATTCATGTAGTCTTCGTCACTCATTTTCAGAATTTCTTCTTCGGTGAGTAACGGAGGAGTCGTTTGTGTCGGTTTTCTGCTTTTGGTATTCACTTGTCTTGTTTCCTTTACCCTAGTCAATCAAATTTGCAATGACCGGCAACTTATTGCGGCATGTATTGCACTATGGATCGCCACACCCTGCAACGAAATTTAATCGACTCGATGACATCTGTCAAAAGGTACCGTTAATAAAACGAAAAAAAGCGTCTTCGCTTTTTGTTCAGTCCACAAGACTATCATGAAGTCCTTCCATAAAAATGGCCCGGGGCAGCTTTTTCCCGATAAAAACGAGTTTACTTTCCCGTTTTTCGTTTTCTTCCCATTTTTCCACCACATCGGTTCCCATCAATTGTTGGACGCCCTGAAATACGACTTTTCTGTCAGCTCCCTTGATGTACAAAACGCCTTTGTAACGCAGCATCTGCGGACCGAAATGCATGGTCATGCGGTCGAAGAAATCGTTGAGCTTTTCAGGATCGAATGGTTTGTTGCTGTGAAAGACGAAAGAGTCGATGTCGTCCAGATGGTGTGAACAGGCACAGTCAGTGCCACATTCGTGGTCGTGATTGTGGTGATGGCCGTTTTCGTCCGTATTGACGTCGAGTTTGGAGTTGAGGTTGAATCCGTGCAAGTCAAGAATGTGATCGACCGGTATCCGCCCGAAGTCGACGAGATGAATCGACGCGTGCGGATTGATGCGGCGCAACCGGAGGATCAACAGTTCCACCTCGTCGGCACTGACCAGATCGGTTTTGGAAATAAGAAGACGATCGGCATAGCCGACCTGCTGGCGTGCCTGTTCGTATTCGTCCAGCTGTTTCATGGCAAAAACAGCGTCCAGAAGAGTGACGATCCCGTCGAGCATGAAATGCCGGGCAACGGCGTCTTCCAGAAAAAAGGTTTGTGCAACCGGCCCCGGATCGGCCAATCCTGTCGTTTCGATGACGACCCGGTCAAATGTAATTTCACCTTTGGAACGCTTGTCAGCCAGCTTCGACAATGCGGTGACCAGGTCGCTTCGAATGGTGCAACAGATACATCCATTACTCATTTCGACGATTTGTTCGGCGTCGTCGTGAACGAGAAGGTTGCTGTCGATGTTTTCTTCTCCGAATTCGTTTTCGATGACCGCAATGCGTTGCCGGTGACGATTGTCTTTCAATATCCGGTTTAAAAGTGTGGTTTTACCAGCGCCGAGAAAGCCGGTAATGATGGTGACGGGTATTAGTGACATGGTGCCGTGACTAAAAGGTTGGAAATTCGGGCGCAGGCTTTTTTCGGCCGCAAGCGGATCCGGCCCGGCAAGAAAAGTATGCCCCGTTTTTCATGATGAAATCAAGTCCTTGAAGAAGCGGCTTTTTTTGACCGGATACCAGTGAGGCCACCGATGGGAAGAAGAGAGAAAAGCCGGGAATGGTCTGCCAAAGCGAGCAGGACAAGAAAAAAACCGGCTTTACCGATGAGCCGGTTCTTCTGTGCCGGGGAAAAGCTTGTTGTAATTTAACAATAAAAGTAAGCCAAAAAAAGCCTTTTTTCGGCCTGGCTGTGCCACGGACCTGTTTAGCTCATTAAAATAGGACTTCATGCAAAACGTTGTGTTTCTCAGGTGCGGTTTTACCCCAAGAAGAACGGGTTTTGCATATTTCCTTCTCTTAAATAGGTATAACGATGAAAAAAACTCTTATTGCCTTGGCAGTACTGGGCGCTTCCGCAGGCGCTGCGTATGCCCAGACCAATGTCACTCTTTATGGTGTAGTGGATACCGGTTTCATCAAGGAATCCGGTTCCGATGTCCGTATGGGCAACAACATCGACAGCCGTCTCGGTTTCCGTGGTGTTGAAGACCTGGGTTCCGGTATGCAAGCGACTTTTGAACTGGAACGCCGTTTCAACCTGAACGACGGTACACAAGCTTCCTGGGAAAACATTACGCTGGACGATAACGGAATTAGTCGTTACAACTGGAATTACAGCGACATGATCCAGGGCAAATCCATTGATTGGGTCGGTGCTTCCAACGTCGGTCTGAGAGGCGACGCCTGGGGCGCTATCCGTCTGGGTCGTGTCAACAATCTGTCGGTTGAAACCTTCCGCATGCTCGATCCGTTCAACCAGTATGGCGTCGGTGCTTCGCTGGCTCGCGGCAATCTGTTGTATTCCCAACAGATGAGCAACACGGTTCGTTATGACAGCCCGCTCTGGACCGGTTTCGGTTTCGGTGCGACCTATACGCTGGGTCATGAAACCCACGGTGCCGACAACTGGCTGTACGATCAATACGGCAACGATGGCTGGGCAGTCAACCTGAAATATGACAACGGTCCGATCCTGTTGTTGGCCAACTACGACAGAATGGTCGATTCCCGCGATTCCTACACCTGGAACGTCGGTGGCGCATGGCGCTATCAGGGCTTCCAGATTTCCCTGGGTTATCAGGATTCCACCCTGAAGCTGCTGGAAGACTTCGCACCGGTCGGCAGAATCGATCAGAAGGAATGGTTGGTCGGTCTGCAATACAACGTCGGCCCGCACACGGTCGGTTTGTCTTATAACCGTGGCGACATTGACTCCAACTGGATCGACGGCAAAGTCAACAAGTACGCCTTGGGTTACACCTATGATCTGTCCAAACGGACTTCCGTTTACGCCAACGTCGCGTATACCGACAGCGACAACGATGGTGTTGGGCTCATTTACAACACCAACGGCGCTGCTGACGATTCCGTCACGGGTGTCCAACTCGGTCTGACCCACAAGTTCTAAGCATTGCCGGTTCTTTGGGTAGTGGTAAAAAAGGGTAGCCTGCGGCTACCCTTTTTCTTTTGTCATCGAGAGGCCGAACCGGGCGCGTTTCATGGGTTGTCGGATTCGTGGGGAGCGGACAGGATTTTTCCGTGTTTTGTGGAACGTTTCCGTTTGCCGGTCGAGGCCAGTCCGTTTTTTGACGGGGCGGCGCAGTGAAGGCGAAAGGGCGTTACGCAAAGAGTGGCATTGTCTTCCGTCCCTCCATCGGTCGGCTTTTCCGGAACGGGTGACGTGTTCAACCGAATTGCCCTTGCTCACGGCTGAAATCGTGTTTTACTCATCAGCCTGACAGAACATCTGGCCGGCTTGTCGGTTCCTGAGACGGTAACGTGGCCGACGGCCGGGAAAAGCCGGATTCGAACCGTTTTTCAGATCGCCAAAGAAAGAGACGAGGACAAACGGGATGGTTGTGTCAGGTGCGTACGGGAGCGGTCAAGCGTGCTTGTGTCGCGGGATCACGGTTTTGTTTTGGCTCGGGGGTGGGCCGCATCATAGACTTCTGCCAAATGCTGGAAATCCAGGGCCGTATAAATCTGGGTCGAGGCGATTGAGGCGTGTCCGAGCATTTCCTGTACCGCCCGCAAATCGCCCGACGACTGAAGAAGGTGAGAAGCGAAAGAGTGTCTGAGGACATGGGGATGAACGTTGACAGGCAAGCCCAGTTGTCGGGCGTGCGCTTTCAGTCTCAGTTGAATCAGGCGGGGTGAAAGGCGTCTCCCCTGTGTGTTGATGAATAAGGCACAGGCGTCATCGGGCAGAGAACCCGGTTTTTCGAAACGGCCGCGCACGGCCAGCCAGTTCCGGATGGCGACCAGTGCGGCTTCCCCGACGGGAACGACCCGTTTTTTGTTGCCTTTTCCAGTGACGGTGACTTCGTGTTCGTTCAGATCAATCCAGCCAGAAGAGGTGTAATCCGACCGGTGTACGGCCTGTTTGTCGAGTCCGGACAATTCGGAAACGCGTAGTCCACTGGAATAAAGCAGCTCGAACAGAGCCTGATTGCAAAGCCGTGTTTCCCGGCTTTTTTCCGGTGCCGGCCAGGTGGCAACAAGCCGGACAGCGTCGTCGACGGACAAGGCTTTGGGGAGTGGTTTGTTTTTTTTGGGCGCCTGAATGTCTTCCACCGGATTGCCCGGGAGGAAAGCTTCTTCTACCAGCCATCGGTAAAAACCTCGCCATGCCGACAGTTTGCGGCTGATCGAACGGGGATTTAAGCCGCGGGCGTGCAGTTGGGCAGTGAAACGTCGGATGTCGGGTGTTTTCAAATCCGTCCATGAAAGCCCTTGTGCCAGTTCGGCCAATTGTCCGATGTCGCGACGGTAGTTGTCGATGGTGTGGCTCGACAGTTGGCGTTGTCCGGACAACATGGCTAAGTAACGTTCGGGCAGGTCGTCTGTTACGAATTCTTCCGGCCGGTTCATGTCAACCGACGACCAGCAAACTGTCCAATGCGGCACCGGCGAGTTTTCCGAGTTCTGTCAAAAAGTCAGTCGCCATCTCATGCTGAAAACGAGTTGCATCGGGTGAACCCATGACGAGTAAGCCGAAAGGCGTTCCGCCCGGGGTTTTCCGGAGCGGTACCAGGGCAACCGAGCGTATGGTGTCAGCATTGTCGAGCCATTTTACCGCAGTGGTCTGTTCTGTCGGCTCGCCGCAGTAAGGCTTTTTCATTTCGTTGACACGGTCGCGTACGTCTTCGCTGACCCCTTGAGTGAACCAACTGTCGGCATAGTCTTCACGCAGGTTCCACAGCCTCAAGGTCGCGTCAGGCATGCTGAAAACCGCTTTCAGATGGTCGATTATGGCTTGCGGCATCTCGAAGGGGTTGTTTTCTTTAAGCAGAGCTTGTACCCAGTCAAGGATTTTTCCCATTAATGCCCTGTTTTCTTGTGCAGTTTGAACCAGTCTGGACAATTGAAGTTCCAGTGTGCGATATTTGCTGCGCAATACTTCAATCTGGCGTTCATGGATCGAGACGGCTTTACCGATGACTGGACTCGTCAATTTCAAGGCCGGTAGCAGGTCGGCATGGTGTTCAAAAAAATCAGGGTGATCCATCAGGTACTGGACAATGAGTTGGGGAGCGATAGCCTGCGTCATGGTGAAAATAATTCGGTAAGAAGGGTTCGAATACAAAAATGTCATTTTACCCGACCG
>DBGFLV010000321.1:0-1778 GCA_048528425.1 Oxalobacter sp.
CATCGTACCGGTGGCACTTAGACGATTTAAGGCACTGACCACGAAATAGGCGTCACGTACCCAGCTGTAACGGTAATCCCGGTTGTGACGCGCGGCAGGCGAGCCCGGAATCGAGGTGGTGACGGCGGCGACGATGGCGCCGGTATCGTAAAACGTGTTCATGCGCAACGTGATGGCGGCACGGATGACGGCGTCTTGCCATTCGAACGGCATGGCGATGTTGTGAATCCAGTTCTGCCAATAGTTGAGGGTGGCTTCGTAATAGGTGCGGCCGATTTCCTGCGGTGCGGATTCCACGGCCTGATCCGGGCCGAAAATCAGGGTGACGCTGTCGTTCAGGAAAAACGGTTTTTCGTCGAGGATAGAACTGATGGAGGCGTCGGTGGTGACGCGCAAGGTTTGTCCGGAACCCTGATACGAAATGTGGTGAGCGCCAGGCAACACTTCCGGGGCGTCGCTGCCGTAGTGGGTGGCGGGTCGGATGCGAAGCGTGATGCGGGGCCGACCGGCTACCCGCCGGATGATGCGGATGAGAGAGGAGGGGGTAAACAGCCTGTCGTGCATCGGGAAACAGGGCGCGAAATCAATGATTTCGATGACGTTGTGGGCGTTGTCGCCGAACCGGGTGACCAGCACGGCCGAATTGCGTTCGTAGTACTGGTCGGATTGCCGGATTTTCTCGAAACCGACGTCGATGAAACCGGTGTCCTTTTCCGTTTTGTCGGGATCCATCAGTTCGCAACAGACCGGATCGCTATCGAAATAGGGATAGCACCACCAGACGATGCGGGCGTTGGCGTCAATCAGGGCGCTGGTGCGCGAATTGCCGATCAGGCCGAGTTCCAGTGTACTCATGTCGGGTTCCTTTGCGCCGAAGCGTTGTCCGGGAAGGACGCTTTGGCCGTTAAGAGAGCAATGACGACATCGAGCAGAGTGACGATGTCTTCCTGTGTTTCCAGATAAAACTGCGCTTGGCTGTCGGTCTTTTCCCCGATGCGGATCGTGAGAACGTCGGGAGACGCCAGCCGGAAAACGTCTTCGTCCGTCATGTCGTCGCCGGCGTAGAGCGCTGTTTTCGAGCCGGTGATTTTCATCAGTTCGGAAAACGCGTCTCCCTTGTCGGGAGCGCCAGGCGGGATCAGGTTGTAGACGAATTTGCCGGGTAAGACACGGGCGTCCGGCGCCGCTTGTTCAAACAATTTCAAAAGCCGTTTTTCGGTGGCTTCGTAGTCGGCCGCTTTTCGGTAATGCACGGCGACTGAATAACGCTTGTCGTCGACCTGGATGCCCCGGTCGTAACGAACCGGGTCCTGGAGGGCGGTTTTCAGGGCATCGACCCAACAGTCGACCCGCCTGCGGTATCGGTCGCTGCCGTTTTCCCGGCCGGGAACGCCTTCCAGTCCGTGATTGGCGACCAGAAAATCGGGTTTGAACGTCAACCGTTCCCGAATGTCGGACAACGCCCTGCCGGTCAGAACAGCGACCGGCGTCATGGACTGAAGGCGAATGAGACGATCACGAATCTCGTCGGGTAACGCAGCATTTTCATAGCCGTGAAAGGGAGAGAGCGTTCCGTCGAAATCGAAAGCGCAGAGCATACCGGGGTCAACGAGGCTTTCAAGTTGTTTTCTGCCCTGATCGGAGAAGAGAGGAATCATGATGGCGACCTCTTTCGGTAGGGGTGGTTGACAAGAGTATAACCGAGCTTGTCCTTCAAAGCGATGATTTGTGCCTTGAAACGAGACGACAGCCCGTCCGGCCAGTCACTTTGAAGGTTT
>DBGFLV010000322.1:0-10635 GCA_048528425.1 Oxalobacter sp.
CATTCCCGAAATCGCCAGAACAAAACACAAATTGAAAAACGTGAACCAGCCCGTCATATCGACGATGTAACCGGCAGAAGCGTTGATGAACGTACGGGGAACGGCCGCCAGACTGGTAAACAGGGCGAATTGGGTCGCCGTATACCGTTCGTCCGTCGTTTTGGCAATATAGGCAACGAAGGCGGCCGTGCCCAACCCGACGCCGAACGCTTCGAAACCGATGACACCGGCCAACAAAACCGGATCGGCTCCTTCCATGGAAATCCATGAAAATCCCAGGATCGCCAGTGCCTGTACTGCACCGAAAACCCACAAGGCACGATTAATGCCCAGGCCGATTATCCAGACACCGCCCAAGAGTCCCCCGATCAGGCTGGCCCAAAAACCGGTCGTTTTGGCAATCACACCGATCTGGGTCATCGAAAAACCCAGGTCGAGATAAAACTTGGTCGCCAGCGCTGTTGCCAGACTGTCGCCCAGCTTGTACAGAAAAATGAACGTCAACACCAGCAGAGCACTTTTCCAGCCGGCCCGGCCGATGAATTCGGTGAAAGGCAATACCACCGCTTCCCGAATGGTTTTCGGCGGTGTGCCGTGTATGACGGGTTCTCTGATGACCAGCGTGCAAATCAATCCCGGCAACATAAAGGCGGCCGTAATCCAGAATACCGCCGGCCAACTCATCATGTCGGCCAGGATAAGCGACAACGCTCCCGGCACCATGCCGGAAACGCGATAGGCGTTGACGTGGATAGCACTACCGAGTCCCTGTTCTTCATCGGGCAACAGTTCACGCCGATAGGCGTCGACCACGATATCCTGACTGGACGAAAGAAACGCAATGAGCGTCGTCAACAGACCGACACTCACCAGTTGCGTTTGCGGATTGAGCATGCCCAGTAGTCCCATGGAAAGGAAAAGACCGGTCTGCGTCAACGCCATCCAACCCCGACGGCGTCCCAGAAAGCGAAACGTATACCGATCCATTAAAGGCGCCCAGAGAAATTTCCAGGTATAGGGAAACATCACCAGGGCAAATAATCCCAGTGACCGCACATTCAATCCCGACTTGGTCAGCCACGCCTGGAGCAGGGTCAACAGAGTAAACAGAGGCAACCCCGAAGAAAAACCGAGAAACACACAGATCAAAAGGCGTGGATCCAGTACGGCTTTCCATTTTGTCGACAATTTCATTGTGGGGGAGAAACCGAATTTCTCTTCTGTAAGCGGAAAATAGCCAGACTGCCGCGCCAGTTGGGCAACCATCCGACCGGTTTGCCGTCGTGAAGGGCCACACAATCGACGACTTTCAAACCGACCTGTTCGGCAAGATGTTCAAAATCACGTATCGTAGCGCATCGTAAATTAGGCGTGTCATACCATTCGTAAGGCAATTCCGCCGAAACCGGCATATGCCCGCCCAACAGGGCGAAGCGATGCGGCCAGTAAGCGAAATTCGGAAACGACACGATCGCTTCATTACCGACCCGCACGATTTCGCGCAGCAACTCTTCCACATTTTGCATCATCTGAAGAGCGGAAAGACACAAAACGGTGTCGAATGAATCGTCGCGGAAAAAATGCAGTCCTTTTTCCAGATCATGCTGAATGACACTGACGCCGCGGCGAACGCATCCGGGCAACTTCAGATCGTCGAATTCCACGCCGTAACCGGTGCATCCTTTGGTCGTCTGAAGATATTCCAGCATGGCGCCGTCGCCGCACCCCAGATCCAGCACATGTGCACCGTCTTTAACCCAGTTGGAAATGAAAGCAAGATCGGCGCGCAGTTTCTTCAGTTTAGGGACATTCACGATCCATTACCTCCACCGATTTCCTGCCAGATACGTTCATAATAGGCTCGGACGACTTCGTGGTAGCGTTCGTCATTTAACAAAAAGGCGTCGTGTCCGTGAGGCGCGTCGATTTCTGCATAAGTCACCTCCCGTCCATTGCTGATCAGGGAACGAACGATGGCCCGGCTGCATTCGGGCGAAAACCGCCAGTCGGTAGTAAAGGAAACCAACAAATACTTTGCCCGGGTACCCGCCAGCGCCTTGTCCAAATCACCGCCGTATTGCGCCGCCGGATCAAAATAGTCGAGTGCCCGTGTGATCAGGAGATAGGTGTTGGCATCGAAGTAGGCGGAAAATTTTTCACCCTGATAATGAAGATAAGATTCAATTTCGAATTCGACGCCATAGCCGAACTGGTATTCTCCCGAACGTAAGTCACGGCCGAATTTTTCCGACATGTCGTCATTGGACAAGTAGGTAATGTGGCCGATCATTCGGGCAACGCGCAGTCCGTTTTTCGGTACGACACCATGCGCGTAAAAATCACCGCCATGAAAATCCGGATCGGACAGAATCGCCTGCCGTGCGACGTCGTTGAAAGCGATGTTTTGTGCCGAGAGCCGGGCTGTTGAAGCGATGATGACGGCATGACGCACCCGGTCAGGATACTGCATGCTCCAGGCCAGCGCCTGCATCCCGCCCAGCGAACCGCCCATGACAGCGGCAAACTTTTCGATGCCCAGTGCGTCGGCCAGCCTGGACTGCGCATTGACCCAGTCTTCTACCGTCAACACCGGGAAATCGGCCCCATACGGACGTCCCGTTTCGGGATTGGCGTGCATGGGGCCGGTCGAACCGAAACACGACCCTAAATTGTTGACACCGATGACGAAAAAACGGTCGGTATCGACGGCCTTTCCCGGCCCGACCATGTTGTCCCACCAGCCGGTACTTTTCGGATCGTCAGCGTAGGTCCCGGCCACATGGTGCGACGCATTCAACGCATGGCAAATCAGGACAGCGTTCGAGCGATCGGCATTTAAGGTGCCATAGGTCTCGTAAACCAGTTCGTAACCGGCAATAAAAGCCCCACTTCGCAAGACCAGCGGCTCTTCAAAACGCATCGACCGGGGAGTAACGATTCCAACTGATGGCATGAATACTCTTGTTTCGACGGACGGCAGTCATCTAGCCGTCCCTGTTGAATTCATGAAAAAACAAGCCCGAAACATCGGCATGTCGGGCTTGTCGTTCAAGCTCGCTTTAGCCGTATTTATTCGGGATTCCCTCTGCGCCCGCAAGCTGTCGTGTTCAAATCGGCGCACTGTCGTTAGCATAACGAAGTCGTGAAACGCCGTCAAACCGCTTTCCTTCGGAAAAACGTTTTTCGCACTCTTTCAGGAGATTGCATCACCGGAGACGTCACTTGCCTGTAGCGTCCGGACCGCCTTTTCGATCGCATCTTCTTCCACCAGAGTCAGAATTTTGTCGACTTTTGGCTTCAACACGTTGAGATCGCTCGACAAAATTTCCTGCTTGACGTTCAAAAGCTGTGCCGGATGCATGGAAAACTCCCGTAATCCCATCCCCAGCAACAGCCGGGTCATGTGTGGATCACCGGCCACCTCCCCGCATACCGAAACCGGAATGTTCGCCTTGTCGGCTGCCCATATCGTCATCGACAGCATTGACAGGATGGCAGGATGCAACGGGTTATACAGATAAGCCACTTCAGGATCCACCCGGTCTATCGCCAAAGTGTACTGAATCAGGTCGTTGGTACCGATGGATATGAAGTCGAGCCGGGAAGTAAACATGGGCAACGCGAGAATGGCGGCCGGCACTTCCACCATCGCACCAACCGGAATGTTTTCGTCGAATTTCTGTCGGGCCGCCTTAAGCTGGGCTTTGGCTTCTTCGACAAACGACAACGTCTGGTCAATTTCGAAAGCGTGCACCAGCATGGGCACCAGCAATTTGACCGGGCCGAACGCCGACGCCCGCAAGATAGCTCTCAATTGGGCCAGAAACAGATCCGGTTCCGCCAGGCAATACCGAATGGCCCGTTTTCCCAGTGCCGGATTTAACGTACTGGACTCCGGTGTTCCGATCGGCTTGTCCGCCCCGATGTCCAGCGTACGGATCGTTACAGGCCGCCCCTTCATCAGGACAACCGCTTTCTTGTACGCTTCGAATTGCTCTTCCTCAGAGGGAATTTTGCTGATACTGCCGCTTCTTCCCATAAACAAAAATTCGGAGCGGAAAAGTCCGATGCCGGTAGCTCCGTTTTCAAGCGCCACCGTGCAATCGTCCGGAAACTCGATATTGGCCAGCAAAGCAACTGACGTGCCGTCCACCGTAACGGTCGGTGTCTTTTTCAGCTTGCCCAGTTTTTTGCGTGCCCTGGCTTGGGCGGCCTGTCGGGCACGGTACTGTTCCAGCACCAGCGAAGTCGGATTAACGATGACGATACCGGCGTCCGCATCGACAATCAACCAATCGTCTTGCCGGATCAACGACAGAGCACCCGCTAGACCAAAAACAGCCGGTGTGTCGATACTGCGGGCAACGATTGCCGCATGCGAGTTGCGTCCCCCGATTTCGGAGACGAAGCCGCTAAACGTATCATCTCGAAACTGGAGCATGTCGGCCGGTGAAATATCGTAGGCGACGACAATCATGTCGATGCGTTCGCTATCGGGCTCGGCCGGTACCGGAGGGTAAGGCATCGACGTACCAGTCAATACCTTCATGATCCGTTCGGCGACTTGCTGAATGTCGGCCTTGCGTTCTCTGAGATAAGGATCTTCGATGTGATCGAACCGGGCAGACAAGGCTTCTATCTGCGTCAAAAGAGCCCACTCGGCATTGTAACGGCGCGTCCGGATGATGTTGAAAGGTTCTTTCGAGATCATCGAATCGGCCAGAATCATGGCATGCACGTCCAGAAAAGCGCCCAATTCGACGGGGGCATCCTGTGGCAGGCTGGACCAGATCGTTTCCAGTTCTTTCTGTACGGTTCCCAACGCTTGCTGCAACCGTTCGACTTCGGCCTCGACTTTTTCCTGAGGTACCAGATAGTGCTTGGTATCCATCGCCGCACGCGCCACCAGATGGGCACGCCCGATGGAGATACCCCGGGAAACCGAAATTCCGAACAGTGTGAAAGATGCCATATTTTTACCGGCCTGCATTCAATTATTCCGCCTCACCAAACTTGTTGTTGATCAGGTTCTTCAATGCCTCCATGCATGCGGCTTCATCATCGCCATCGGTTTCAAGCAAGACTTTGGCACCTCTTCCGGCAGCCAGCATCATGACACCCATAATGGATTTGGCATTGATCCGCTGGTTATTACGCGTCATCCAGACTTCACAGGCGTACCTGGAAGCCAGTTGCGTCAGTTTGGCGGAAGCACGGGCATGCAATCCCAGTTTATTAATGATTTCCAGTTCCGTTTGTATCATTTTCGGTATTTGTCGAGATTAAAACAGGCAGAAAAACACCGTTCTGTCCGGAAACAACGTTGTCCCGCTTCGGCGTGGAAAGACCGGCCGTTTCCGGTAACGGCTCCTAACAGGGATCAATACGAACCGCACCGTTCTTTCCGCCGGACAACGCTTTTTCAATAACCGTTTCCAGGTCGCTTTGCCGATAGGTGATCGCTCTTAACAGCATGGGTAAACTCACACCGGCAACAACCTGTACCTTGTGATCCGCACTGAGTTGATGACAACAATTGGAAGGGGTTCCTCCCAGCACATCTGTCAATACCAAAACACCCGAACCGTCGTCCAGACGCCGGATCGCTTCGATAGCCATCTTGTTGACGTCACAGATATCCTGGTCGGCCTTGACGTCGATCGCCTCGATACGCTCCTGTTCTCCTTCGAACAGATGCATTGCGGTAGTCATGAACGCTTCCGCCAGCGGCTCATGCATCAGAAGTAGTATGCCTACCATAGTGTTTCAAACCAGTCATAAAAGAGAGACTCTACCAAACCCGGTCCTAAAAACCGGGCTTTCAAAGGGCATTGTAATGAATTCGCCCGTCCGGTCAAACCGTTTTTTCAAGCTCGTCCATAAACAGAGCCGCGACGTTAAAGCCGGTCTGTTGTGCAATTTCACGAAAACAAGTCGGGCTGGTCACGTTCACTTCGGTCAGGAAGTCACCGATAATGTCGAGTCCCGCCAGAAAAATTCCCTGTTCGGCCAAAACGGGAGCGAGCGTTTCGGCAATGTCTCTGTCCCGATTCGACAAAGGTTGTGCCCGTCCTGTACCGCCCGCGGCGAGATTGCCGCGTACCTCTCCTTTCCGGGGAATGCGAGCCAATGCAAAAGGGACGACTTTTCCATTGATCAACAGCACTCTCTTGTCTCCCTCGTTAATCTCGGGAATGTATTTTTGCGCCATAATCGTTCGGGTACCGTTTCCGGTTAAGGTTTCGATAACCGATCCCAAATTGAGACCGTCGGATCCCACACGAAAAACGCCTGTACCGCCCATCGCATTGATGGGCTTTAAAATCACGTCCCGGTATTGATCGTGAAAAGAACGCAATCGTGTTTCGTCGGCCGTGACCAGTGTGGGAGTCATGAATTGCGGAAACCGGGCAATCGCCAGTTTTTCGTTGGTACTGCGGATGGCCTCCGGCCGGTTGAAAATCCGGGCGCCCCTTTTCTCGGCCAGTTCCAGAAAATAAGTCGAGTTGACGTATTCGATGTCGAAAGGAGGGTCCTTGCGCACGATGACGGCATCGAACGCTTCCAGCACGACATCGTCAATGTCGGTCACGCTAAACCAGGTCAAATCTTCCTGTCCCGTCAGCTCGATCTGCCGGATACGGGCACTCACTTCATCGTTGTACAAGGCCAGATCGTTCCGGTAAAAAACGTGAAGGGCATGTCCGCGCTTTTTTGCTTCCATCATCAGGGCATACGTCGAATCCTTTTTAAGGTTGAACGTTTCCAGCGGATCGGTATAAAAAGCCAGTTTCATCAGTGCCCTTCCTTTCACTGCATGTCTGGATCGGTTTTTTCCAGCTCAACTGAAGCGGCGAGCAACGCCAGGCGGGCGATGACGCCGTACATGTAAAAGCGGTTGGGGGGTGCCGTTCCCGGCTCGGCGCTTCTGTCCGGCAATGTGTGCTGCTGTGCAAAAGCCAACGGCACGAAATGAGCGCCCGGCGCATTCAGGTTTTCATTGACGTCCCGTTTCTCGTTGACCCGGTAAAAGCCACCCACGACATACCGGTCGATCATGTAAACGACCGGTTCGGCCACTGCATCGTCCACGCGCTCGAACGAATGAACCCCTTCCTGGATGATCACGTCATGAACGGGCAACCCTTCTTTTACCACCGACATCTTGTTACGCTGCTTGCGGTTCAGTTCCTTCACTTCGCTGGCGTCGGTCACCGTCATGATACCCATACCATAGGTACCGGCATCGGCTTTCACAATGACGAAGGGTTTTTCCTTAATACCGTATTGCTTGTATTTTCTCCGTATCTTGACCAATACGGAATGAACGCTTGCGGCGAGACACTCTTCTCCTTCATGCTCGCTGAAATCGACGTGACTGCATTTTGAAAAATACGGATTGACCAGCCAGGGATCAATGCCCAGCATTTTAGAGAAACGCCTGGCTACATCGTCGTACGCAGCGAAATGATTGCTTTTGCGGCGCACCGTCCAACCCGCATGCAACGGTGGAAAAAGGCTTTGCTCGTAAACATTCTTCAAGATGTCGGGCGTTCCCGAACTTAAATCGTTGTTTAGCAAGATCGTACAAGGATTGAAATCCTTCAATCCAACCCGGCGCCCGTTATTGATCCGCTCCAGCGGCTCCAGCATCAGCGTCGTTCCGTCCGGCAAGGTCAGCGGCGTCGGCGCCTTGATTTCCTCGGAAAGCGAACCGAGCCGAACGTTCAGTCCGGTCTGGCGAAGAATTCGGATCAGTCTCGCAATATTTTGCAAATAATACAAGTTGCGTGTATGACTTTCCGGAATCAACAACAGATTCTTGGCGTCCGGACAATACTTTTCAATGGCTGCCATCGTTGCCTGAACGGCAAGCGGAAGCATCTCGACCGACAGATTGTTGAATCCGCCCGGAAACAGATTGGTATCCACCGGAGCCAGTTTGAAGCCGGCATTGCGCAAGTCCACCGAACAATAAAACGGAGGCGTGTGATCTTGCCATTCCAGTCTGAACCATCTTTCGATAGCGGGTGTTGAATCGATGATCGTTTTTTCAAGTTCGAATAAAGGGCCGTTCAACGCCGTAACCAAGTGAGGAACCATAAAACTCCTTTAACGCACCACGGAGAATGTTTGCGGGGATCGAAAAAACCGTTTTCCGACCGTTCAAAGCGGCCTTTCATTTTATCAGGGTCAGCAAAAAGGGGGGTGTTGTACCGTTTCCACCGTTCCGTCCTTCCCTTTTGAAGATCAGGTCGCTATATGCTGTATATACTAACCGTTAATCCAAACCACTGCTTGAAAGCGAATCTCGTTTGCCGTCCTTTTCCTCGCGTTTGAGGAAGTTATGGAAAACACGACGCCGGTAAGGTGCCGGACGGGTAAAACGGCTGAAGGCCGACAGGAGCCTTTTAACAGGCGTTTTCTTGTGCAAAATCCGGTTTTCCTTTGCCCAAAGTGGGAAAATCTCCCGATAAAATAGACGAATCCCATCAAAATCTTTAATATTATTTATTCTGTCCCAAAAAAACGCGCCACTTTTTTATCCATTGCAAAGGAGATGAAATGAGTAAAAAAATACTGGACGATTTGCAATCCAAACTGGGACACATCATGAGCGGTTCTCCGGCCAGAGATATCGAAAAAAACATTCGTGCCGTGCTGACACAGGCCGTCTCCAAACTGGATGTGGTCACCGCCGAAGAATATGAAGTGCAGAAATTGGCCGTTACCCGGATGGAGCACAAAATTCTCTCACTGGAAACGCGGCTGACCGAACTGGAACAACAAATCAGGCATCTGAAGGAAGCTGTCGCTAAATCCGATACTGCCCAATGAGCCTTGCCATTTTAAAGAGCCGTGCCCTGTCGGGCATGGACGCGCCCGAAGTTACCGTTGAAGTGCATCTTGCCAACGGACTGCCCGCTTTTACGATCGTGGGACTTCCGGATACGGAGGTTAAAGAAGCCAAAGACCGAGTGAGGGCCGCTATCCAGAACGCGCAGTTCGAATTTCCCGCCAGACGTATCACGGTCAATCTGGCGCCGGCGGATCTGCCCAAGGAATCCGGCCGTTTTGATTTACCGATTGCGCTAGGCATTCTCGCGGCCGCCAAACAGATCAGAAGCGATTTGCTGGATCGTCACGAGTTTGCCGGAGAATTGTCGCTCTCGGGCGAATTGAGGCCCATTCGCGGCGCGCTGGCTATGGCCTTTGCCATTCGCCGTTCACCCGACGGAGCGGACAAGGCCTTCGTTTTGCCTGATGCCAACGCCGATGAAGCGGCTTTTGTCAGAGAACTTACCATTTTGCCTGCCAAAACGCTCTTGGACGTTTGCGCTCATCTCAATGCCGCTTCCGACACGGCACGTTTGGTACCCTACACGGCAAAAACCGGGACGACCTGCCCTGCCTATCCTGATTTCAACGAAGTCAAAGGGCAGCAGAAAGCCAAAAGAGCACTTGAAATCGCTGCGGCAGGAAACCACAGCGTCTTGATGAGCGGTCCGCCGGGTACCGGAAAAACCATGCTAGCTTCACGGTTTGCGGGTATTTTGCCGCCGATGACTGAAAACGAAGCGATCGAAGCAGCCGCCGTCCAGTCTCTTGTCGGGAAATTCAGTCCTTTGCACTGGAAGAAAAGGCCTTTCCGGGCACCTCATCATACCGCTTCGGCCGTCGCGTTGATCGGTGGCGGTAGTACACCGCGACCTGGTGAAGTCTCGCTGGCCCATCACGGTGTGTTGTTTCTGGATGAGCTTCCCGAATTCAGCCGGCATGTTCTCGAAGTCCTGCGGGAACCGCTGGAATCCGGACACATCGTTGTTTCCCGGGCGGCAAGACAGGCTGATTTTCCCGCCCGGTTCCAGTTGATCGCTGCGATGAACCCATGCCCCTGTGGCTATCTGGGACATCCGTCGGGGCAATGTCACTGCACACCGGACGCCGTTGCACGGTACCAGCGCAAAATATCCGGGCCACTTCTGGACCGTATTGACATTCAGATACCAGTCAACGCCATTGCTCAGGAAGAATTGTCCGGCCAGTCTGGCGGTGATTCGTCAGCAACGATAGCGGCACGGGTAAAAAACGCTTTTATCGTCCAGCAGAAAAGACAGGGTAAGCCCAACAATTTGTTGGCGCCAAAAGAGATAGAGGCTGTGTGTGGACTTGACGTTTCCGGTGAACGGTTGCTGAAAGAAGCGATGAGTCGTTTCATGTGGTCGGCACGTGCCTATCATCGCGTGCTTAAAATCGCCAGAACCATTGCCGATCTGGCCGGTGCTGAAACCATCAGACCGGAACACGTCGCCGAAGCCGTACAGTACAGGAGGGCTATTCAGGAAACCTAAAATCGCCCCCCTCTTCAATGCACTATTTATCCGGGAGAAAAAGATGCTTGTTATATTCAAATCCAAGGCCGGTGCCGATATCATCATGTTTGAGGAAAATGCCCGGCAGATTCTCGATCTGTTCGGAAAAGACGTCGAAAAAGGCATTATTACCGCCGAACAGACAGGCCCTGCCATTATCGCCCTCGAAAAAGAAATAGAACGGCGCAAGCAAATCGAAGCGGAAGAAAAGGCCGAACAAGAAAAGCGCGAAAAAGAGGAACTGGAACGCCAGGAAAGAGAA
>DBGFLV010000323.1:0-3391 GCA_048528425.1 Oxalobacter sp.
GCGGAATTGGTAGACGCGCATGGTTCAGGTCCATGTGCCGCAAGGTGTGGGGGTTCAAATCCCTCCGTGGGCACCAGAAATCCGTAAAAACGCGCCAGTTCAAGCGGTGCCTGATCGTATTCACGTCAGGCATTTTGTTTTTCCGGCAGTCAGCCTTTTTGTGTTCCAGCCCGTAATGATACCGCAAATTCCTGTTTTCGGCCGGTCAGCGAGCGTTTTTCAAGTCACACCCCCTTCCTGAAACTGTAGCCTGCCACAGTCAAACCGTCACATCGGTACCCACCCGTTTTTTCCGAACTGACAGTTGCACCGATTTGATCTACTATATTTCGTTTCCCGTCTCATCAGTCGGGTCAGGCTTTTCCCGCAGGAAAACGACCTGTCTGTTTGAAATCACACCGTAGCGAAAGAACGTTCATGACTGCTGTAATGTCTTTTTGCGCCATCTGCCTGCTTCTCGTCATCGGAAAAGCGCTCCGTTCCGTTCTGCCCCTCCTTCAACGGTTGTACCTTCCCTCTTCCGTCATCGGCGGTTTTGTCGGCCTGGCTGCCGTTCATCTCGTCGGCCCCTCTGTTTCTCCGGACTGGTTCGCCGCTTTCGGACGTTTACCGGGTTTCCTGATCAACATCGTGTTCGCTGGCCTTTTTCTGGGCGTAACACCCAAACCGTTGAAACAAGCCTGGCATCTTACGGCACCCCAATTCTGTTTCGGTCAAATCCTTGCCTGGGGACAATACGTGGTCGGACTGGGATTGGTTTTTTTCCTGCTGGCGCCCCTTTTCAACGTACCGGACGTATTCGGCAATCTTTTGGAAATCGGTTTTGAAGGAGGTCACGGCACAGTGGGCGGCCTTTCACAAACGTTTCGGGAACTCGGCTGGGCAGCGGGAGCCGACCTTGGCTATACAGTCGCCACTTGCGGTATGGTACTTGGTATCGTCATCGGCATGATTCTTGTCAATATCGCCGTACGAAAGGGTTACGTCACCGGGATCCGGACTTTCGAAACCCGGCAAAAAGCAGAGCGCCTCGGCATTTACCCGGCCGGTGAACAACCTGAAGCCGGACGCCAGACCACTCACCCGGATTCGGTCGAGTCGCTCGCTTTTCACATCGCTCTGGTCGGTGTGGCTGTTTTCATCGGTTACGGCCTCAAGGAATTGCTGATCCTGACGGATTATCTCACCCCGGCTTCTTTTTCCGAATTGCACATCATGCAAAGCCTGCCGCTTTTCCCCCTCTGCATGATCGGCGGTCTCTTGCTCCAACTATTTTTGCGCCGAACCCGGCTCGACGTGCTGGCCGATCGGGGACAAATGCAACAGGTCACCGGAGCGGCACTCGATTTTCTGGTGGTCGCCGCCATCGCGTCCATCCGGCTTGAATTTGTCGTAGCCTACTGGATACCGCTTTCCCTGCTCATGCTGGTCGGCATCCTCTGGAACGTCTTTATCGTCCTGTTTATCGGCCCCCGCATTTTCCGGGAAGCCTGGTTTGAACGGGCTATTGCGGAATTCGGACAGGCCATGGGCGTAACAGCAACCGGACTCATGCTGTTACGTATCGTCGATCCTGACAGCAAGACAGTGGCCACTGAAGCGTTCGGTTACAAGCAACTGCTTCATGAACCGATTATGGGGGGCGGTTTCTGGACTTCGCTGGCCGTACCGCTCGTTATGTATGGCTACGGTATGAAAGTCTGGTTTTTCTGTCTGGCCATACTGGCCATCGCACTGCTCTGCTGGCTACGGTTCTTTTATGTCCGTCCGCACAGACAGACACACTAGTGGGCCGGCCACAGCACAACGGAAACATGGATCTTACCCGGCTCTTACTCCAGGTCGTGAGGAAAACCCGACGCTGACATAACCCATGAGGTTTTGTCCCTGCTCCGGCATCCTTTCTTTACGGGTCATGTTTCTTCTATTGCCCTGATCGGTCTGGCCGGAATACCGCCGACAATCGTATTGGGCGGTACGTCACGTGTGACCACAGCATTGGCGGCCACAACCGAATTTTCGCCGATGGTGACACCCGGCATGACTGAAACCGCCGCCCCAATCCAGACGTTGCGTTCAACAACGATGGGGGCGCAATAAGTAGAGCGTCTTTCTCCAGGACTGACCGGATGATTGATGGTGATGAGATTGACTTTGGGACCCAGCAAAACCTTGTCTTTCAGCACAATGCCGCCCCGGTCCATCAATTCGCACCCATGATTGATGAAAACGTCTTTACCGACCCGGATGTTTTTGCCGTAATCCGTGTAAAAAGGCGGTAGCAAACAGAACGATTCGTCGACTTCGACCCCGGTCAGTCGGGAAAACAACTGTCGTACGGCCCTGGGATCGTGATAACCGGTGTTCATTTCCGCAATGATTTGCTGGGCCTCTGTAATGAGGTCTTCGATTTTGCCGTACTCCGGATCATGAGTGGAAATCCGTTCTCCATTTCGTTCACGTTCAAAAATGTCTTTTGGCTTCATCGGTTTCTCCTGAAAGCGTTTCTTTCTGCAGGTCGATTCTGCATTTATACCACCTGAATGAACCAACACGTCATTCTTTCGGCTTGGCGCATGACCGTTTGCGAAGACCGATAATCAGTACAGTCTGTTTTTGCGTCTCGGAATCCGATCAACACCCCTTCGGCAATCGTCAAAAATGATAGATTGCCGACAGGAACAAAACCCCGGACCTGTTCTCGAATTCGACCGTTTTTTCGCTTTTCTGGCAAACGCCCACTATCAGTGATGTTAAAGACAAAACCATCCGGGAAACAGTGACAATGCTCTTCATTTGTTGCCTGATCCTTTCAACCGTTCGTCAGGTGTCGAAAGCGACGGAAAGCCAACCTTACCACCGAAAAAACGGCTTCGTTTCAACCGAAACGGTTTCGTGCATGCTCTTTCTCACCTGTCTGAACACGGTCTGCTTCCCGGATCACCTTTTCGGTTTGCCGGGCAAACCGGACACAAGCGACAGGGAAACCGGACAATTCTCGTTCAGGAACAGGCTAAATGAAAACCTTTTTCGGACGGAGATCAAACCGGCGGCGTCCCGGCTTTCAACGCTGGCGTACCAGCAGGTCAGTCAGCCACGCCTGACCCCTTTTCAGAGCTGGCCGGAAAATCAGGAAAACGATTTCCGCTGCCGGTTTCCTTCTAGCTTAAAGCTGCGTAAAATGGGCGACGTTTCATTTTCCGACTGTTTGAAGTCTCCCGTTTATCACTCGTTTCCAACCATGTCAGACCAGTCCGTCCTCCATTCCCCCGGCCACCCCCTCTTTTTCGACCCCGAAGTCCGTCGTGTACGCAGTTTCGTCACTCGTGCCGGACGCCTGTCCTCCGGTCAGGAACGGGCTATCCGGGAATTCGGACCGGACTTTATTCTT